>DASQJK010000278.1:0-2822 GCA_035631095.1 Thermoanaerobaculia bacterium | reverse complement strand
GCCGCTCCCTGCTTCGACTGGTCCTCGAGCCAGGCCTGAAACATCAATATGTCCCAGAGGAAGAAGTGCCAGTTGCGAGCACCCGAAACGTGCTCTTCCCACTTCTCGCGGACTCGTGCGGGTTCGAAAAAGCCCTCGCTGGCCAGCCGGTTTTTCGAAAGGAGCCCTTCGGCCCAATCCCGAAGAGGACCGCGCAACCAGGAGTCGATCGGCACGCCGAAGCCCATCTTCGGCCGGTCGAAGAGCTCGACGGGCACGTATTTCTCGAGCACCTTCCGGAGGATCCACTTTCCCTTTCCCCCGCGAAATTTCCACGCGAGGGGCAGCCGCCACGCGAATGCGAACAGGTCCGGATCGAGAAACGGGGCGCGGGATTCGAGACTCACCGCCATGCTCGCCCTGTCCACCTTCACGAGAATGTCTTCCGGCAGATACATGACCGTGTCGAGATACATCATCCGTTCGAGGACCGCCATGTCCGAAAGGCGCGGCCAGCTCGTCATCGCCGTCGGGGGCTCGACGCTCGCAGACACGAGTGTCTCCGGGGATTTCTCGAGGGACATGAGCTGGAGATAGAGGCTCTCCTGCTGCCGGGTGGAAAGGATTTCCGCGAGCTTCTGGAGCTTGTCGGAAGCCCGGCGGACCCGGGACGGAGGGGAAAACCGCGCGATGCGAAGCAGGGCGGCGGCGACTCCCGCCCGGAAGGGGCGCGGAGCCCACTTCAACCCTCTCCAGAGGGCCCGCCCGAGCGCATAGCGGCCGTATCCCCCGAAGATCTCGTCCCCGCCGTCGCCCGAGAGGCTCACGGTGACTTTCCGGCGGGCGATCGCGGAGACGAGATGCGTCGGGATCTGAGATGGATCCGCAAAGGGCTCGTCGTACATGGAGGGCAGGCGCGGGATGACGGCGATCGTGTCCGCGGGCGAGACGTACGCTTCCGTGTGGTCGGTCCCCAGGTGGCGAGCGACCGCGGCGGCCTCCGGAGCCTCGTTGTATTGGCGTTCCTCGAAACCGATCGAAAAGGTCCGAACGGGCACCGGACTCTGGGCCTGCATCTGGGCGACCACCAGCGAAGAGTCGATCCCGCCCGATAAAAACGCTCCGAGCGGCACATCCGAAACCATGCGGAGTCCCACGGCGCGCCGAAGCTGCGCGTCGAGCTCCTCGATGCCTTCTTCGACGGATCCCCTGAATCGGTCTTCGAGGCCGGCGCGGGCAACCTCGAGCGGAGACCAGTAACGCGTCTCCCGGTGCTCGCGAGAGGCCGCGGTGACCTCGATGCGAGTCGCGGCGGGAAGCTTGGAGATCCCCCGAAAGATCGAATGCGGAGCGGGCACGTAGCCAAAGCGGCTGTAGAGCGCGAGCGCGTTCCGATCGACGTCGGCGTGGAACGCGGGATGGGCACGGAGGGCCTTGATCTCCGAACCGAACAGAAAGACGTTCCTCATCCAGCCGTAGTACAGAGGCTTCTCACCGAAACGATCGCGAGCGAGGTGCAGAACCCGCTGCCGCCGGTCCCAGGCCGCGATCGCGAACATCCCGTTGAGCCGTTCGATGGTGCGATCGAGCCCCCAGCGGACGAACCCTTCCAGGATCACTTCCGTGTCCGAGCGGCTCCGGAACGAGGACCCGGACTCCTGGAGCTCTCGCCGCAGCTCACCGAAGTTGTAGATCTCTCCGTTCAGCATCAGGACCCATCGCTCGTCACTCGACACCATGGGCTGATGCCCGGCAGGCGTCACGTCGATGATCGCGAGGCGCCGAAATCCGAGCGCGATCCCGGCGGATCCGTCCGTCCAGGTCCCTTCGTCGTCGGGCCCCCGGTGGCGGAGGCTGTCGGACATTTTCGCCACTCTCAGGCGCATGTCGGTGTCCGAGCCGCCGTCCGTCTGGAGAAACCCCGTGAGGCCGCACATTGCTCAGCGCTCCTTCTCAGGAACCGCGGCGCGGTGGAACACGAACTCGTTGCAGCCGTGCAGCCCGCCGCACGTCTTCATCCGCTGAAGGATGAACCCGCGCGACCGGTAGAACTCGAAGATTTCTTCCGGCCTGGCCACTTCGAACGGATAGCCGCCGATCCAGTCGATGTTGTCATGCCACCGGCTCATGCCGCGGCTGCGCTGGTACTGGGTCCAGGAGCGAATGTAACCGCCCAGCTGGAACGTCGCGAGTCGATATCCCAGGCGGGCCACTTCGCGCGGAAGCAGGATGGATCCTGCGAAGACCGTCCGGAGGCCCGGCGGCATCGCGTTGTACGTCTTCTTGACGGCGGTCCAGAACCGGCTCGGAAGCCCCTGATCGTTGTAGATCGAAATGAAGAGCTTCCCGCCGGGAGCGACGGGCAGAGCGGCGTTCGCCAACGCCTTCCACATGGCTCCCGTGTGGTGCAGCACTCCCCACGAATACACCACGTCGAACTGTCCGAGACTGCGGACGTAGGCCTCGTCGAGCGCGGATCCACGCTCGACCGTCCAGGTTTCATCCGCCGGAAAGTAACGCCTCTTCAGCTCCCGCGTGCAGGCGACCGAATCGGGGTCATAGTCGAAGGAGTGGACGCGCGCGCCGAGCCTCATCGCCGCGAGGCTGAAGAGTCCGCTGCCGGACCCGATGTCGAGGAAGCGGGCGCCGGCGAGGTCGCTGACTTCCAGCATCTCGCGGAGGGAGCGTTCCGCCTCCGCGATGCGGTCGTCGTTCAAGACGGCGAGAAAACGGGCCCAGTTTTTCCCGAACGCAAACCGCGCCTCGTCTTCCGCAACCGGCGGGCCCTCCGCGGCGCTTCCGGAAATCGTCACGAGGGCCGGCCCGCTGCCGGAGCGTGTTCC
>DASQJK010000277.1:0-1773 GCA_035631095.1 Thermoanaerobaculia bacterium | reverse complement strand
GATGTCCGCGTAGTTGCGGCCGACAGGCAGCTTGTCGATGACCTTCGCGCTGTAGTTGCTCCCCTGCGTCGTCGACTGCACGTCCACCAGCGGAGCCTCGCCGGTGACCGTCACCTCGGCCGACGCCGAGATCGACAGCTGCAGGTTCACGGTCGCCGTCGCGTCGAGGGTGACGGTCGCCGCCTTCTGCACCTTGCCGAAGTTCGTGAGCTCCGCCGTGACCTTGTACTGGCCCGGCGGGACGCTCGGGAATCGATAGCGGCCATCCGCCGCGGTGACCGCGGATCTCCCGCCCTGAAGATTCGGGCTGGTGATCGTCACGGTCACGCCGGGCAGCGGCGCGCCGCTCTCGTCGTTGACCGTCCCCTCGACCGTGCCCGTCGTCTGCGCGACGGCGGCCATCGGTGCGAGGAAGAGGACGGCCACCGCGAGAGCGATGGCGAATCGGGTAGCGAGTTTCATCCCCATCTCCTTTGTCGACTACGCCTCCCCACGAGGCGCTTCGGAGATCGGGTGTTAGCAAGCACCAATCCTCCAAACTCGCCAATGGTTCTTCAGAAGTTCCTGATGCGTAAGTGACTGACTTCGCACGATGAGCGGGGAGTCATCGGCTTCTCTTCGAGAGATCTTCGTCCGTTCGATTGGATCCCGTTCCGCGTTTCTGGAGTGCGGTTGAAAAGCTCCAACGCGACGCCAACGAGACGCCGCGATTTGATCGGGACCAGCGGGGAGAAAAGCGGGACGGCGAACGCGGAAAGCATCACCCCGCGAGTCACGCCCGAGCGCTTCGAGGAGTGCGCGGCGCCGAGGAGGAAGCTCAGAGGACGTGCCCGCGAGTCCCGCGGCTGCTAAGTCACTTATGAAACGCCACACACCGCAAGTCGGGCCTGCGCCTTCGATGCGCGGCACCCGGAGACCAGCGGCGCGGCTTTAGGACCAAAAAAAGGGGCGGCCCGAAGGCCGCCCCTGAGAGAAACGATTTCGAAGCGACTTAGAAGGTGACCTTGAGCGCAACGCGGAGCAGGCGCGGGTTGTTGCGTCCGTTCGCCTTGCGGTAGTCCGGGTTGTCCGGGCAGGGGCCGGAGGCCGACGCCGGGCAAGACGGATCCGAGCCGGGCTCGAGGCCGGCCTGACCGTAGAAGGGGCTCGCCGGGTTCGTCACGAAGCTGCCGCCCGGGTTGAACGTCGCGTCGACGCTGTTCACCGTCTGGCGGTTGAAGACGTTGTACAGGTACGCCTGCGGCGTGACCGTGACCGGTCCGATGTTGATGTTGTAACCGAGCGAGAGGTTCATGTCGTAGTCCGTCGGCGTACGGCCGTTGGAGCCACGCTGATCCAGGAAGAGCAGATCCGGGTAGAAGTTGTTGAAGAAGCCGAACCGCGAGATCGGCAGGCCCGAGCGGACGTAGAACTGCGCGCCCAGCGAGAGACCGAACGGCGCGTTGTACACCGCGTCGATGCGAGCCTGGTGCGGCCGGTCGAGCTCGAGGTCGCCGTACGCGTTGAACGTGAACTGGTAGTAGTCGTAGTCGGCGTTGATGCCGGGGTCCGTCTGGCCCGAGGCCTCACGGATGGCGCCGGAGTAGTTGCCGCGCAGCGACGAGTACAGGTACGACGCCTGAGCCCAGAACGTGTTCGAGAACTGCTTGCGAGCGATGAACTCGATACCGCGGAAGATGCGCTTCGCGTCGCCGACCGGGCGGCCCGTCGAGGAGCAGGTGCCCGCCGTCGGGTCCGTCGGATTCGCGGAGCCGTTGCACGTGGGGAAGAAGC
>DASQJK010000276.1:0-6972 GCA_035631095.1 Thermoanaerobaculia bacterium | reverse complement strand
CCCACCGTCCGGCGGTATCCGTACCCGAAGACGGGGACGAAGAACTCGGCGGTCTCGATCGGCGTCGTTTCGTCGTCGGGCGGCGCGGTGAAGTGGATCGATCTCGGCGGCGACCCGCGCAACCTGTACGTGCCGCGCATGGAATGGGCGGGCGGCTCCGACGCGCTCGCGCTCTACCGCCTGAACCGGAAGCAGAACCTCGACGAGCTCGTGATCGCGGACGTCCGGACCGGGGCGTGCCGGCCGATTTTCCGCGATGAATCGAAGACGTGGGTCGACTATCAGGACGTTCGCGGGCTCCAGGGCGGCCGGGCGTTCCTCGTCCTCTCCGAGCGCGACGGGTGGCGGCACGCGTATCGCGTCCCCCGCGACGGGGCGGCTCCCGTCCTCGTCACTTCTTTCGAAGCCGACGTGCAGGCGATCGAAGGCGCCGACGAGAAGGGCGGCTGGCTCTATTTCCTCGCGTCGCCGGAAAGCGGAGTCGAGCAGCACCTCTACCGGAGCCGCCTCGACGGGTCGGGCAAGGTCGAACGGGTCACACCCGCGGGCCGGCACGGCAGCGACGGGTACGACCTCTCACCGGACCGGCGCTGGGCTTTTCATACGTGGTCGCGGATCGATGAGCCGGCCTCGACCGATCTCGTGCGGCTGCCCGAGCACAAGTCGGAGCGAGTCCTGTCGGAAAACTCCGCTCTGCGCGCGAAAGCGGAGCGCCTCCTCTCTCCGCCCGCCGAGTTCTTCAAGGTGGACGTCGGGGAGGGAGTGATCCTCGACGGGTGGATGCTGAAGCCCGCCGGCTTCGACCCATCCCGAAAGTATCCCGTCATCGTGTACGTGTACGGCGAGCCCGGATCTCAGACGGTCGTGGACCGCTGGGGCGCCCAGAGAGCCCTGTTCCACCGCGCGCTGGCGAACGAGGGATATCTCGTCGTCAGCTTCGACACGCGGGGGACCCCCGCGCCGAAGGGCGCCGCGTGGCGCAAAGTCGTCTACGGCCGGATCGGCGTGATCTCGTCGAAGGAGCAGGCGGCGGCGGTGCGGGCGTTCACGTCCGGCCGGCCTTATGCCGACGCGAGCCGCGTCGCGATCTGGGGCTGGAGCGGCGGAGGCTCGAGCACGCTGAACGCGATGTTCCGGTATCCGGACGTCTACAAGGTGGGCGTCTCCGTCGCGAGCGTTCCCGACGAGCGCCTATACGACACGATCTACCAGGAGCGGTACATGGGCCTGCCGGCCGAGAACGCGGACGGCTACCGGGAAGGCTCTCCGATCTCGTTCGCGGAAGGCCTCAAAGGCAAGCTACTCCTCGTGCACGGCACGGGAGACGACAACGTGCACTACCAGGGCGCGGAGCGCCTCGTGAACCGGCTGGTCGAGCTCGGCAAGCAGTTCGACTTCATGGCCTATCCCAACCGCACCCACTCGATCTCGGAAGGAAAGGGAACGGCGCTGCACGTGCACACGCTGATCGCGCGGTATCTGCTGGAGAACCTCTGAGAACGGGCAGCCTCACTCCGGCTGCCAGCTCGGAAGTCTGCCGGGCGTCCACGGGGCTCCGGCCGTGTCGAGCTGGTCCTCGATCTTCTTCAGATCCGTCGAGATGAGCCGCCTCAGATTGTCGAGCGGCCCGCGGAACGACTCCGCCGCCCACGTGTAAGCCTGCTCGCTCGTGCCCGTCGGCGGCGCGCTCGCCGTCCACTGCGCGCCGACGATCGCATCGATTCGGTCCATCACCGATGGAGTGGTGGGCTCGTTACGAGCCGCCAGAGCCGCGTCTCCGCGGAGCGATACCTCGATGTCCTTCAGGCGCGACTCGACCTCGCGGACCTCGGTCCCCAGCCGCGGGTCGGCCGCCGGCGCGTCGACGATTGCCTGCTTGATGTGGGCGATCCGCGTCTTCGCTTCGTCGATCGTCTCGACGGCCCCGGTCGCGGCGCGCTGCAACCGCGCCACCTTGCGCTCGAAGGCCAGAAGTCGCTTGCGATCCGCCTCCGGGATCTCGTAGAGGCCGCGCGCATCGAAGCTCTGCGGCTCCGACAGGCTGGTCCACCTTCCGTCCACGACCTTCGCGAGAGTGGCCGTATAGCGGCCCGGCGCGACCATCGGACCCGAGGGAGGATCGGAAAAGGGATCCGATGCCGGAGGCTTCAGGCTCGTCGGGGTCGACGGCGGAAAGCGGAGGTCCCACGCGATCCGATGCATGCCGGAGGTCGCGGGACCCTTGAGGCGCCGAACGACGTTTCCGTCCGCGTCGGCGATCGTGATGACGACCGACGGATCCTCTTCGCGTGCTTCCGCGCGGAACTGCTCGGGTGTCGGGAAGTCGGGGTCCTTGCCCTGCTTGATGAGGTCCTTCTCGCGCTCCTGACGCGTCTTTTTCCGCGTCTTCAAATCGTCCTTCAGGTACCAGGTCAGCACGGCTCCGAAGGGAGGATTGGGCGCCATGAAATATCCCTCGCCCTGGAATGCCTTGCCACGGACGCCGAGCGGCGATTCCGGCATGAAGACGAGAGGCCGCCGTACAGGAAAGAGCGTTGCGTCCCGCGTGAGCGCTTCCGCGGTCGAGCGGCGCAGTGCGGTGAGGTCGTCGAGGACGTAGTACCCGCGGCCGAACGTGGCCACCGCCAGGTCTCCCTCGCGCGCCTGGATGGCAAGATCGCGCACCGCGACGTTCGGAAATCCGCCCTTGAGCTGGATCCAGCGCCTTCCCCCGTCCCGCGAGAAGTAGAGGCCGAACTCGGTGCCCGCGAAGAGAAGGTCGCGCTCGCCCGGGTCCTCGATCACTACCCAGGACGAGCCCCGCGCAGGAAGGTCTCCCGTGATCGGCGTCCACGTCCGGCCGCGGTCCCCGCTTCGCGCGAGGTAGGGGCGGAAGTCGGCGTTCTTGTGATTGTCGAACGCCGCGTAAACGATCGAGGCGTCGTGCGGCGAGGGCGACAGCCGGCTCACGTAGGAAAACTCGGGCACTCCGGGAACGGGCGCCGCTTTTCTCCAAGTCGCTCCGCCGTCCTCCGTCACCTGGATCAAGCCGTCATCCGTGCCGGCGTAGAGAAGCCCTTCCTGCTTCGGGGATTCCGCGAGCGCGACGATGTTGCCGTAGAAAGAGGTGGAGGCGTTCTTGGCAACGGCATCCGCGGGCCAGACACGCCCCATCACCTTCAGCTTGTTTCGGTCGATCTGCCGCGTGATGTCCCCGCTGACGGGCTTCCAGCTGTTTCCCCGGTCGTCGCTGCGGAAGACGCGCTGCGCGGCGAAATAAATCCGCGTGTGTTTGTGCGGGCTGACGATCAGCGGAGAGTCCCAGTTCCAGCGAAGCGGCGGGTCTCCCGGCGCGGCGAGCGGCTGGATCAGGAGGCTCTCGCCCGTGCGGCGGTCGAACCGCGTGAGCACTCCGTACTGCGCCTCCGCGTAAACGGTGTTCGGGTCCTCCGGGTCGATCTGGCTCTGGAACCCGTCGCCGCCTTCGGTGACGAACCAGTCGGAGTTGGCGATTCCATGGAGGTTGCGCGTGCGCGAGGGTCCGCCGAGGCTGAAGTTGTCCTGCGTCCCGCCGAACAGGTTGTAGACGGGAGAGGCATTGTCGACGCTCACCCGATAGAACTGCGTGACGGGAAGGTTTGCCATGAACTGCCAGCTCGCGGCGCGGTCGAAGCTCTGATAGATGCCCCCGTCGCAGCCGACGATGTAATGGCTCGTGTCTGCGGGATCGATCCAGATCACGTGGTTGTCGGGGTGCTTCCAGTTCTCTCCGAGCTTGTGGAACGTCTTTCCGCCGTCGTCTGTGACCTGGATCCACACGTCCATCGAATAGACGCGGTCCTTCTCTTTCGGATCGACGAAGATCTCGTTGTAGTACTGGGGGCTGCCGGGCACGTACTCGCCGCGCTTCTCCCACGTCTCTCCGCGATTGGTCGAGCGGAAGAAACCGCCAGCCTTGTTCGCCGCTTCGATGACGGCATAGACGACGTCCGGGGCGGACGGCGCGATCGCGAGGCCGATGCGGCCCATCTCCTCCTTGGGAAGTCCCGTCGAGATCTTCCGCCACGAGGCTCCGGCGTCCGACGACTTGTAGATCGCCGACTCGGGACCGCCGTCGATGAGCGTGTAGACGTGCCGGCGCCGCTGATAGGCGGAGGCGAGGAGGACGTTCGAGTCCCGCGGGTCGATCACGACGTCCGTAACGCCCGTGTTCTCGGAGATCGTCAGCGATGCCGTCCAGGTCTTCCCGCCATCTTTCGTCTTGTAGACGCCTCGATCCCCTCCGGGTCCCCAGAGCGGCCCCTGCGCGGCGATGTACACGGTCTTCGAGTCGCGGGGGTCGACCACGATTTTCGAGATGTGCTCGGAGGTCTTCAAGCCCATGTTGTGCCAGCTCTCTCCGCCGTCGTCGGAGCGGTAGATCCCGTCTCCGTAGCCGACGACTCGCTGGCTGTTGTTCTCTCCGGAGCCGGCCCAGATCACCTGGGAGTCGTTCGGATCGATCGCCACGCACCCGATCGAATGCGAGCCTTCCCCGTCGAACACGGGCTGGAAGCTGACACCGGCGTTGACCGTCCGCCACACGCCGCCGTCGGCCGACGCGACGAACCACCGGCTGGTGTTGCGGGGATCGACCGCGATGTCGACGATTCGCCCGGAGGTCAGGGCGGGACCGAGGGAACGAAGCTCCAGCCCCGTGAAAGTCGAGGACTGCAACCCTCCCTTCGCCGCGGGCTTGTCCTTGTCTTTCTCCTTGTCCGCCCCGGCGCCCTTGCCGGTTTTCGGGAGGGCCGCCTTCGGCGCCTCCTTGCTCTCGCGCGGGATCGGGTCCTCTTTGGGGGTCGGGCTCTGCGCCATCGCGGGCATGGCCAGCAACAGCGTCATCCCGCACACGCCGAGACCAGGATGCGTCCTCTTCTTCACGTCTGTGGCCTCCGATTTGCGGCGACCACTCTAAAGCAAGGACTCCGGGCACGAAAAAGCCCCCTCGGTGGGGGGCTCATCCGTACTCCGGCAGCGCGTCAGCCGCGGGGCGTGGTCGTCATCGAAGGCGTGGTGCTCATCCCGGGGGTCGTGCGCGGGCGTGGAGCGGTCGTGGAACCGGTGGTCGAACCGGTCGTTCCCGAGGTCCCCATCGTTCCGCTGGTCCCCGTGCCCGTGTCGGAGGTGGTCCCGGTCGTTCCCATCGAACCGGAGGTCCCCGTCTTCTTCGCCTGCTTCTTCACCCACGCTTCACAGCGCTTCTGGCTCGTGAACTTCGGGCTCGAGTAATTCTTCCACCCGTGGTTGGCGCAGTCGCTGCGTGTCATTGGGTGGTCTCCGCTCATCGTCGATGTCTGGCCCATGGTTCCAGAGGTGCCCATGGTCGACGTGCTGCCCGTCGTCGAGGAGGTCCCCATGCTCCCGGTCGAGGGGGTCGTCGTGTACGTCGAGCCGGAGCCGCTCATCGATCCCGATGAAGGCGTCGTCGAATAACCGGGTGTCGTCTGCGTCCCCATCGTCCGCCCCGGAGTCGAGTCCATCGGCGGGCTCGAAGGGGTCGATTCCATGTTGGGAGAGTGCTGGTTGGGATTGCTCTGGCTGGGATTGCTCTGTCCGATCAGGGTGCCTGCGAGGACGACCGCCGCCCCCATTGCGAGTATTCCTGGTATCCACCGTTTCGTCACCCGTCACTCCTTTCGGCGGCGAAAGAAGCGCCGCACCAGGCCGTAATGTGCAAGCCCGGTACCGCCTCAATAACGGTCGGTAGTCGATGGTCGGTAGTTGGTGGTCGGTGGTCGGTTGAAGGGATCCGGAGACTACGAAGCCAGGGCGGCCGGCCGGCAGTCCTCGCAGGGGCGGTACCCGGCGGCGATGGCGTCCCGGGCCGACCCGAAACGGACCCGGTTCGACTGGACCAGATGATCGACGCCTCCGCACGTGGGATAGCAGAAGTAACGTTTCTCCTCGTTGCCGAGGAAGCGGACTCCGGCTCCGCCGAGCGCTCGGAGCACGTCCGGCCGGGCTCCCTCCTTTTCGAGAAGCTCGCGCTTCGCGCCGGGCCCGAAGACGTATCCGCCCTCCGTGCCGTCGCTGCGTACCACCCGGTGACAGGGGATCAGCATCGGAATCGGATTTCGAGCGAGGGCGCTTCCCGCCGCCCTCACGGCATCCGGATGCCCGACCTCCCGAGCGATCCACCCGTAGGGGCGCACCTCACCGCGGGGAATCTCGAGCGCCTTGCGCAGAACGGCCTGCTCGAATTCCGTGAGACCGGTCAAGTCCAGGTCGAGGGCGCTCGCCGAGCGCGTGTCGAGGTCCGAGAGCACGCGGACGAGCGCGCGAGGCGGACGCGACGGATCCGGCACGACGTTCCGGCCGCGGCGCCGCCGGAATTCGCGTTCGAACCGCGCGGCGGAATCGGTCCGCAGCACGAGCGAGATTCCTCGCGGCCCGCGGGCGGCGAAGACCGTGCCGAGCGGGGAGGAGAGCTTCCAGTAGGTTTCCGCGAGTCCCACGCGTCCCAGAACCGCCGGCAGGAGTGAAGCGGGAGCGCGAACGCCGGACCGGCCCCGGAGAGCGCGTGCGATGGCGAGCGTGTCGTCGGGCATCTGCCTGGTTTTCATCGGCTGACCTCCAGCGCGCGAAACCGCGCGCTCCGGGAACGCGAGAGGGAGTCGCGGAGCGCGTTGATCGCGCGGTGTACGTTCGACTTGGCGGTGCCGAGCGGCTGCTCGAGCACCGCGGCGACTTCGGCGATGGGAAGCCCTTCGACGTAGCGAAGGATGAGCGGCTCGCGATAACGCTTTGGAAGCGCCGCGACCAGGGAGGCGATGTCGGTGCGCTCCCGCTTCTGCTCGAGACGGCTGTCCGGCCGCTCCTCCACCCGATCGGGCGGGTCGAAGGGAGTAGCGCCTTCTCCGCGAGCGCCGGGGACCGCATCGAATGAGACGGTCAGGTGCCGCTTCCGCCGGAAACGGTTGCGCGCGACGTTGAGAACGATCCGGTAGAGCC
>DASQJK010000275.1:0-5504 GCA_035631095.1 Thermoanaerobaculia bacterium | reverse complement strand
GGCTCCGCGACGCTGAACTTGTGGTTCTCCTCGCGGATCAGGTCTTCCCAGACGACGACGAGGCGTCCGGAGTCCCGGAAAGACAGCGGGCGGAGCAGGACACCCCGCACCACGGAGAAGATTGCCGTATTCGCCCCGATGCCGAGAGCGAGCGTGATCAGCGCGACGGCCGTGAATGCCGGAGTCCGGATCAGCGACCGGTACGCGTGCTTCAGGTCCTGGATCACGACGGCTCCTTTCAGGGCTTCGGCGCCTTCACTCGGCGCGAATGGCCACCATGGGGTCCACCCTCATCGCCCTGCGGGCGGGAACGGCGCACGCCGCCAGAGCCGTGGCGAGCACCACCGCCGCCGCGATCGCGTACGTCTTCGGGTCCGACGCTCCCACTCCATAGAGAAGCGCCGCGAGAAGCCGCGTCGCGCCGAGGGCTCCCAAGAGGCCGAGCGCGAGGCCCGCGATCGTGAGCCGGAGGGCGCGGCGCAGCACGCTTCCAAAGATGTCCTCGGGCGAGGCGCCGAGCGCGATGCGGATGCCGATTTCGCGCCGCTTCTGCGCGACGGAGTAGGAGAGGACTCCCACGATGCCCTGGATCGCCAGCAGGAGCGCCGAGCCCCCGAAGATCGTCAGGAGCGTCGAGCTGAACCGGCGCGACGCCAGAGAGGCTGCCTTTCTCTCCTCCATGGTGGCGAACCCGGAGACGGTGAGCGTCGGGTCGAACGACCAGACCGCCTCACGCACCTTTTGCGCATAGACGGCCGGATCTCCCGATGTACGAAGCACGAGGGTTCCAAACCGCTGCCAGTCCGGAACCCTCTGGACATACGGACTGTAGATCGACTCCTCGTCGGGCTCGGATAAATCGAGTCGCTTCGCGTCGGCGGCGATGCCGACGATCGTCATCCACCTTCCCTTGCCCCAGTCCTCCCACTCGATGCGGTGGCCGAGCGGGCTCTCGTTCGGAAAGAACTGCCTCACGAAGGCCTCGTTGACGACGGCGACGGGCTGCGTGGTCTCCCGGTCGGCATCGGTGATCGGGCGGCCCTGAAGAACCGGCAGGCGCATCGCCTGAAAGTAATCGCCCGTCACCGGCCGGCTGCGGGCGCTTCGCCGCTCGTTGGCGCGCCACTCGGGGCGGCCCTCGATGCGGATCCGGCCGCCTATCCCGCCGCGCTCGAGCGGCGCGCCGATGATGGATCCCGCGTGAGCCACGCCCGGCAGCCGGCGCAACCGATCGACGATCGCCGTGAACGCGCGGGACTGGGGCTCCCGCGTCGAGTACCGCGATTCTGGAAGAACGAGGCTCGCGACCAGAACGTGGTCGGCCTCGAAGCCCAGAGGGACCTTCGACAACCGGGCGAAGCTCGCGAGGAGGAGCCCCGAGCCGATCAGGAGGAGGAACGCGAGTCCCACCTCCGCGGCCGCGACGATCCCGAGGGCGCGATGCCGGCCGGCGGCTCCCGCCGCTCCCTTCTCGCCGCCGCGGAGCGCGGAAGCGGCATCCGTCCGGCCGAGGGAGAGCGCCGGAACGAGGCCGAACGCCACTCCGGTCACGAGCGCGAGGAGGAGCGCGAACCCGAGCACGTTCGGGTCGAGACCGATCTCGGACCCGCGAGGCAGCGCTGCGGGCGCCAGCGACAGAAGAGCCTCCTTCCCGAGCGCGGCCAGACCGACGCCGGCTGCGGCGCCGGCGGTCGAAAGAAGCAGGCCTTCCGTGACGAGCTGCCGCACGATCCGGCCGCGGCCCGCTCCCAGGGCGAGCCTGACTCCCATTTCCGCGCCGCGCATCGAGGCGCGGGCGAGAAGGAGGCTCGCGAGGTTTGCGCTTGCCAGCAGGAGCACGAGACCCACCGCGGCGAGCAGGACGAGCAGCAGCGGGCGCACCGAGCGGACGAGAAAGTCCTTCAGCAGAAGAGGCCGCACGATCTTGTGGGCGTTGGTCTTCGGGTAGGTCCGTGACAGGTCCGTCGTGATCGCGACGATCTCCGCGGCGGCCGTCTGGATGCGGACGCCCGGCCGCATGCGCCCGATCGCGTCGAAGTTGTTGGTTCCCCGCTCGTCGAGCGCCCACGGCGTTTCCGCCGCCGGAGGCACCCACAGCTCGACGCCGTCCTGAAGGAAGTCCGCCTCCGCCGGCGCGACGCCGATGACCGTGACCGGATGGTCCGACAGGGTCAGGGTCCGGCCGACGACGCCCGGATCACCGCCGAAGCGGCGCTTCCAGAACCCGTCAGAAAGAACGGCGACGCGTGCGGCGCCCGGAAGGTCGTCGGAAGGGCCGTAGAGCCGGCCGGCCTGCGCGCGCACTCCGAGCGTCCCGAAGAAATGGCCGTCCGCGACCACGCCCAGCAGCCGCTCCGGCTCGTTCTTCCCGGTCCAGTCGAACGCCCACTGGCGCAGAAAGAGCGAGATCGATTCGAAGCTCTTGCTTCGCGCGCGCCAGTCGACGCCGTCCGGGACCGAGACGTCTCCGTCACGGGTGAAGTAGGCGAGACGGTCCCCCCGCGGCAGAGGAATCGGGCGGAAGAGAACTCCGTTGACCACGGAAAAGATCGCGGTGTTCGCGCCGATCCCGAGGGCGAGAGTCGCGATCGCCAGCGCCGCGAACCCCGGGCTCCTCCGGAAGAAGCGGATGGCGTAGCGGAGGTCCTGCACCAGCGTCGTCATCTTCTTCCCCTAATCGTTTCGGAGCGCGGTCATGGGATCGACGCGGCTCGCGCGCAGGGCGGGAACGCCGCTCGCGAGGATCCCCACGGCGGCGAGAACCACTGCGATCGCGGCGAACGTGATCGGGTCGGCCGTGCCGATCTCGTAGAGCAGGCCGCGAAGGAGCCTCGCTGCCGCAAGCGCTCCCACGAGACCGGCGGCGACGCCGACGATGACGAGGCGCATTCCCTGGCCGGCGATCAACCGCACGACGTCCCGTGACGCCGCGCCGAGGGCGATCCGGACGCCGATTTCCTCTCGCCTCTGGCTGACCCCGTAGGAGATGACTCCGTAGATCCCGATCGCGGCGAGGAGCAGCGCGAGGAGCCCGAACCCCGCGAGGAGCGACGCCTGGAAGCGCGGGGTCGCCACGGTCCCGGAGACGATCGCATCCATCGAGCGCAGCCGCGCCACGACGAGGCTCGAATCCACGCCTCGCACGGCCTCGCGAATCGAGGGCGCGAGAGTCGCCGGAGGAATCGGAGTGCGCAGCATCACGTAGGTCCAGAAGAAGGGCGTCTGCGGGAACGGCGTGTACACGGAGTTCGCGCCGGGATCGTCCAGGCCCGAGTACCGGATGTTCTCGACGACTCCGACGATCGTGCGCCAGGCGTCCGACTGGTCGGGGTTGACGAGCTTCAGCGTCTTGCCGACGGCGTCTCCGGCCGGGAAGAGCCGGTCCGCCATCCCGCGGCTGATCACGACGACGGGCGCCGTGTTCTCGCGGTCCCGGTCCGAGAACGCGCGCCCGGCGAGCACGCGAGTGCCGAGCGCACGGAAATAGTCCGGGCTCACCGCCAGAAAATACGCGCTGCTCGCGTCCGGATCGTCGATCGAGCGCCCCGCGATCGCGAACCGCGTGGCGCGCTGCGGGGTCTCGGGCGGGAGACCGGTGCCTCCGCCCGCGGCGGCGACGCCGGGAATCGCCGCGAGGCGCTCGAGCGCCGCGCGCGCCACCTCGGCTCGCTTCTGCGGATTCTGGAAGCGGGAGAGCTCGAGATGGAACGTGACCAGGTTCGAGGGCTGGAAGCCCGCGTCGACGTGAAGCAACCGTCCGAGGCTGCGGACGAGGAGGCCGGCGCCGACGAGGACGACGACGGAGAGAGCGACTTCCGCGACGACGAGGACGTGCCGCACGCGTCCCGCGCGCCGGCTTCCCGCCGCTCCGCGCCCGCCCTCCTTCAGCTTCTGCGAGAGCGAGACCCGGGAAGCCTCGAGCGCCGGAACGAGCCCGAAGAGGACGCCGGTCGCGACGCTCACCGCGAGCGCGAAGAGCAGCACGAGGGCGTCCACGTGGACGCTGCCGACGCGGGGCATCCCGGCCGGCGCGAAGCGGGGAAGGAGGGAGACGGCCCAGTACGCGGCCAGCGCTCCGAGGACGCCTCCGGCGACCGCGAGCGCGACACTCTCCGTCAGGAGCAGGCGGACGAGCCTTCCGCGCGCGGCGCCGAGCGCCGAGCGGACGGCGATCTCGCGCTCGCGCCCCGTGGCGCGGGCGAGCGTCAGGTTCGCCACGTTCGCGCACGCGATTAGAAGCACGAGGCCGACCGTGGCGAGCAGCACGACGAGCGCGGGTCGCACGGACCCGAGAAGCGCTTGCGAAAGCGGCTGGAACCGGATCACGGAACCGGCGTTCGTGTCGGGGAACTCCTTCTGGAGCCGGGCGGAGATCGCCGCCGCTTCCTCGGACGCCTGACGCTCGGAGACGCCCGCGCGGCGGTGCCCGATCATGCGGAAGATGCGCAGGGAGCGGTTCTCGAGCTGCTGAGGAGTCGTCTCGAGCGCATGGTCGAACGGCACCCACAGGCGGAAATCGGCCGACGGGAACTCGAAGCTCGGAGGCATGACTCCGATGACGGTGTAAGTCTTTCCAGAGAGGTTCATCGTCCGCCCGAGAACGCCCGGATCGGCGCCGAAGTGGGACCTCCACAGCCGGTCCGAGAGGACGACTCGCGGCGCCCGCGCGTCTTCGGGGAGGAACACGCGTCCGAGCGCCGGCGCGGAAAGGAGCGGGAAGAACCGCGTCGAGACGACTCCGCCGAGCATCTGGTCCGACTCGGCTCCCCGCGTGAAGTTGTAGAGGTTCGACGCCCAGATCGCCGTGTCGTCGAACGAGCGCGTGAAGCGTGTGAGGTCGCGGTAATCGGGGATCGACAGGCGAGCGACCATGAGCCGGCCCGAATCGCGGTACGGGAGCGGCCGAAGGAGCACGCCGCGGACGATCGAGAACATGGCCGTGTTCGCTCCGATCCCGAGGGCGAGGGTCGCGATCGCGAGCGCGGCGAAACCCGGGCTCTTGCGAAAGAACCGGACGGCGTGGCGAAGGTCCTGGATCATGACGGTCACTCGCTCCTCAGCGCTTCGGTCGCGTTGACGCGCGCGGCGCGGATCGCCGGCGGAAATGCCGCCGCGAACGCCACGGCGGCGAGAAGCACGACTCCCGCGACGAAGATGCGGGGATCGCCGGCTCCGATCTCGAAGAGGATCGACGACACGGCGCGTCCTACGGCGTATGCCGCGGGCAGGCCGATCGCGGCGCCGATGATCAGGAACCGCAGGACCTCGCCGAGCACGAGCGATCGAACGGCGCCCGGGTCCGCTCCGAGCGCCACGCGAACGCCGATCTCCTGGCGCCGCTGAGCGATCGCGAAGGCGAGAACCCCGTAGATGCCGAGAGCCGCGAGAAGGGCGGCGAGAACGCCGAAGGACGCGGACAGGAGGACGACGAGCCGCTGGGTGACGAGCGACTCGGAGATCTGCGCCTCGAGCGTCTTCAAATCGAAGATTGGCAGCTGCGGGTC
>DASQJK010000274.1:0-5922 GCA_035631095.1 Thermoanaerobaculia bacterium | reverse complement strand
TCCAGGCGCAGGCGGAAAACGGGCCCATCTCTCTCGACGGCGGCTCGGGCGACGTGCGCGCCCGCGCCAGCAACGGGCCGATCTCGGTCTCTGGCAACGCAGGCACCGTCCGTGTCGACACGCAGAATGGGCCGATCTCCGTTCACCTGCGGGGCGACTCATGGGAAAACGGGAGCCTCGAAGCGCATGCGGTGAACGGGCCGCTCTCGCTGCACATCCCGCGCGGCTATCGCACGGGCACCGTCGTACAGAGCGAGGGGCACTCTCCGTTCCAGTGCAAGGCGGACGTGTGCGGAGAAGCGCGGCGCAGCTGGGACGATGAGTCGCGGCGCGTCGAGTTCGGCCGCGGAGCGACGGGGGTGACGCTGACGACCGTCAACGGTCCGGTGTCGATCTCGTCGAGAGAGCCGTGAAGTCTCAGCTTCGGCGGGGCGGTGTCGCGTGCGCCGCGCTTCTGGCGGCCCTCCATCTCGGTGCGGCGCCGCTGACCGGCGCGAAGGTCCAGAAGGCCGCGGGCGATCTGGCCGGCGCGGTCCGGGCCGCCGCCTCCGGGACAGGACCCGCCTGGATCGGATACTCCGTCGCGTCGGCCGGCTCCCACCACATCTGCTGCGGCTGGGGAGATGGCGGCTTCGGTCCCTGCGGCGGACGCTGCCCCCTCGATTCTGGCCCTCACGACCAGGGTTTCTCGATCACGGACTCCGACGACTGCCGTTCGGATCCGGGCGCACTCGGCGTTTTCTTGAAGATCGGCCGCGACGGCCGCGCCGAGCGGATTCGCGTTTTTTCCGAAAGCTGCGCCGTCGACGCGCAGGGGATTTCGATCGCGTGGCTCGATCGCGTTTCCCCGGCGGAGAGCGTCGCCTTTCTTGAGTCGCTCGTGACCGGGGCCCGGACAGAGCGCAGAGACGGCGAAGGCGAACGAGAGCCGTGGAACCGCGCCATTACCGCGATCGCACTCCATGACGATCCGTCCGCCGACGCGGCGCTCGAGAGATTCGTCTCCCCGCGCTCCCCGGAGGCAGTGCGGGCGAAGACCGTTTTCTGGCTCGGCAACGTCCGGGGAAACCGCGGCTACGAAGTCCTGCGCCGGCTCGCCCGGGAGGAAGAGAGCGAGTCGGTGCGCAAGAAGGTGACGTTCGCCTTGTCACAGAGCCCGGTGCCCGCCGCGGTGGACACCCTGATCGCGATGGCGAAGACCGACGCCAGCTCGAAGGTTCGCGGACAGGCGCTCTTCTGGCTCGCGCAGAAGGCGAGCAGGAGGGCGGCGGACACGATCCAGGACGCGATCCGGGACGATCCCGAAACGGAGGTCAAGAAGCGCGCGGTTTTCGCGCTGTCGCAGCTGCCGCCGGAGGAATCCGTCACTCAGCTCATCCGCGTCGCCCGGACGAACCGCAACCCGGCCGTCCGCAAGCAGGCGATCTTCTGGCTCGGGCAGTCGAAGGATCCGAAGGCGCTGGAGTTCCTGGAGGAGATTCTTTCCCGGTAGAGCAGATCCTTCGTCGCTTCGCTCCTCAGGATGATGGCCGGCGAGGCCGCCGGCCATCATTTCGCCGGCTTACCCTCCGCGTCCAGCACCACGATCTCTCCCAGCTTGAGTTCCTTCACGCCGGACTCGATCTTGGCGCGGTCGCCGACGAGGAGGATTCCCGCCCTGTCCGTCTTCGCGTATTTCTGCGCCGCGGCCGTCGCCTGGGCGAGCGTCGCCTTCGCCGCTTCGTCGTACTCACGCTGGAGCTCGGTCATCGGGATCTCCTCCGACCACAGGTCCGCGATCCGGCCGTTGATCCGCGAGAGTGCCTCGAAACCCTGCGCGTAGCCGCGGACCCTGGTCGCGCGGGCGGCGGCGAACTCCGCCTCCGAAATGGGTCTGGCGCCCGCCAGCCCCTTGAGCTCCTTGTCGAACTCGACCACCGATTCCTTCGTCTTGTTCGTCTGGACGCCGCCGGAGGAGTACCAGTACCCGCCGCGGCGGAAGAGACCGAGGTTCGAGAACACGCCGTACGAGTACCCCTTGTCCTGGCGCAGGTTCAGGTTCAAGCGCGTCGAGAACCCTCCGCCTCCCCACACCGCGTCCGCGAGCGAGAGGGCCGAGTAGTCCTCCGTGCTGCGGGCCGGGGCGGGAAGGAACTGGGTCACAACCGTCTGCGCCGCGTCCTGCCGGTCGACGAGGTAGATGCGGCCGGCGGTGGGGGCGGGCGAAGGCGCGGGGATGTCCACCGCGGGCGCGGCGCCGCCGCTCCACCCCCCGAAGGTCCTTTCCGCCAGGGCGCGCGCCTCTGCGAGCGTGATGTCGCCCGAGAAGACGAGCACGGAGCTTCCCGGCTTCCAGCGCGCCGCATGGAAGGCGGCGAGGTCGTCGCGCGTCAGGCCCGCTACCGTCGACGGCAGGCCCTGGACCGGCCGCCCGTACGGGTGATCCGCTCCGAACGCGAGCATGGCGCGCACGCGTCCGGCGATCGCTCCCGCGTTTTTCGCCTGCTGCGAAAGCGCGTCCAGGTGACGCTTCTTCTCCCGCTCGAACTCGTCCGCCGGGAAGGTCGCGTTTCGCGCGACGTCGGCGAGGATCTCGACCGCCGGGTCCAGGTTTCTTTTCAACACCTCGAGCTCCAGGCGGGCGTCCTCGCGGCTGGCATTGGCGTCGAGCCCCGTCCCCAGGTCTCCGAGCGAGTCCTCGATCGCGAGAGCCTTGCGGGTCTTCGTGCCCAGGCGGGCGATCCGCGCCGTCAGATACGCGACACCGTCCTTCCCGGGCGCGGCCGCCGCGCTGCCCGCGCGGGTCGCGAGAGTTACGGCGACCTTCGGCAGGTCTCGCCGCTCCACCACGAAGACTTCCATCCCGTTGGAGAGCTTCGCCGACTGGACCTCGGGGGCCCGGAACGGGCGGTCCGCGCCGACGTCGGGCGCCTTCGAGCGGTCGAGGGCGGTCTGCGATGCGCGGCCCGACTTCTCCGGGTGGAAGCGGACGAGAAGCCGGTTCCGGGTGTTGAGCCACCGGTCGGCGGCGGCCCGGATGCTTTCGACCGTAGCCCGGCGATGCCGGACGATGTCTTCCTGGAAGGAGGCGGGGTCTCCGAGGTAGGTGTTGTACTTGTTGAGGACGTCGGCCTTTCCGCCGAACCCCCCGATGCGCTCGAGGCCGCTGACGAACCCGAACTCGTACTTTGCCTTCGCGCGCCCGAGCTCCACCGCCGTCGGGCCGGTCTTCGCGAGCCGGGCGATCTCGTCCGTCACGATGCGCTCGATCTCCGAGAGCGAAGCTTCCGGCCTCGCCGTGGCGATCACGGTGAAGAACCCCGAGATCTCCGCGTTGTTGGAGAACGAGTTCACGCTCGAACAAAGCTGCTTGTCGTAGACGAGGACCTTCGAAAGCCGCGACGCGAGCCCGTCGGTCAGGATCAGCGACACGAGGTCGAGCTCCGCGTCTCCGTTGCCGAAGAACTGCGGCGCCGGCCACGTCATGTAAACCCGCTCCTGCGGAACGCGGTCCGTCGCCTCGACGATCTTTTCGCCGGACAGCGTCGGGATCCAGAGCCTGGGCCGGTCGAGCGGCGGGCCGGCTGGAATCCCGCCGAAGTATTTCTCCACGAGCCGCTTCGCCTCGGCCGGATCGAAGTCCCCGGCGATCACGAGCGAGAGGTTGTTGGGCGTGTAGTACGTCCGGAAGAAGTCCTTGACGTCCTCCGGCGAAGCCGCAGTCAGGTCCTCGTGGCTCCCGATCACCGTCCACGAGTAGGGATGCGAGGCGGGATGGAGGTTCTCGGTCGTCAGCTTGAACCAGCGCCCGTAAGGCGTGTTTTCGAGGCCCTGCCGCCGTTCGTTCTTGACGACGTCGCGCTGGTTGTCGAGCTTCTCCTTCGTCAGCGCGTCCGCGAGCGTCGCGAGGCGGTCCGACTCGAGCCAGAGGATCCTCTCGAGATTCCCGGACGGGACCGTGGCGAAATAGTTCGTGCGGTCGTTGTTCGTCGTCCCGTTGACGCCGCCCTCCTGCAGGTTCGCGCCCGCCTGCTCCGCGGTGACGAAGTAGTCGCCGGTGTTCTTCGAGCCCTGGAACATCATGTGTTCGAACAGGTGGGCGAACCCGGTTCGTCCCGTCTTCTCATTCTTGGACCCCACGTGAAACCACTGGTTGACGTTGACGATCGGCAGCTTCCGATCCACGTGGAGGATCACCTGTAGTCCGTTCGGCAGGGTGTACTTCTCGAATTCGATCTTCGGCGTGGCCGCGGAAGCGGCGGCGGGAGGCGCCGGCTTCCCGGAGGCCGGCTTTCGGACTCCGGCCGGCTGCTCGCCGGGCGAGGTCGAAGAGCAAACGAGGGCCGTCGCGACCAAGAGGGCAAGACGAACACGCAGTGCGGTCAAGAAGAGCTCCTTTCCGTCCCGGAGATGGTTTTTCGGCCCTTGATACGGAAACCGCCGCGTCGGGTTTCCCCGGCTAAGATACGGGCGCGTGATCCTCGAAGCGGCTCGGCGGGTCCTCCAGATCGAGGCGGATGCCGTTCGTGAACAGATCGGCAACCTCGGGCCCTCCTTCGAACGCGCCGTCGAGGAGATCGCATCCTCCACCGGCCGGCTCTGCGTCACCGGTCTCGGCAAGTCTGGCCTGGTCGGGCAGAAGATCGCGGCCACCCTGACTTCGACGGGAACGCCAGCCTACTACCTGCATGCGGCGGAGGCGAGCCACGGAGACCTCGGAATGCTCGTTCCCGGGGACGTCGTCCTCGCGCTCTCCCACTCCGGGGAAACTCGCGACGTTGTCCGCCTGCTGGAGTTCGCGAAGAGCCGCGGTCTGAAGACGATCGCGATGACGGGGACGGCACCGTCTTCGGCTTCCCGTGCCGCCGATCTGACGCTCCTTGTGACGATCTCCCGCGAAGCGTGCCCCCTGAACCTCGCGCCGACCGCCTCGACGACGGCCATGCTCGCTCTCGGCGACGCGCTCGCGATGGCGCTCTCGGAGCATCGCGGTTTCGGCGCGCGGGACTTCGCGGCTCTGCACCCGGGCGGCGACATCGGCCGGCGCTTTCTCAAAGTGAAGGACCTCATGCGGGCGGGAGACCGCATCCCCCGCGTCTCGACGGACACGCCGATGGCCGACGCGATCCACGAGATGTCGCGGAAGATGATGGGGATCACGGCGGTGGTCGACGGCGGCGGGCGCCTTCTCGGCGTGATCTCGGACGGCGACCTGCGTCGCCTGCTCGAACGGGATCCTTCGCTTCTCACCCGGACTGCGGGCGCATGCCTCCACCCGGCGCCGAAGACGGTCGATCCGGAGGAGTTCGCATCGACGGCGCTCGCGCGCATGGAAGACTCCAGGATCACCGCGCTCTTCGTCGTCGACCGTGACGGCATTCTCGAAGGCGCGATCCACCTCCACGACCTGCTCTCGCCGGATTCGACCGCGTGAAGCGGCGGATCCGGGCGCTTTTCTTCGACGTGGACGGCGTCCTGACGGACGGCCGCATCTACCTCGCCGACGACGGGAACGACTTCAAAGTGTTCGACACGAAGGACGGCCACGGGATCAAGAAGGCGATCGGCGCCGGCCTGAAGATCGCCTGGATCTCCGGGCGTACGTCCCGAGCGACGGCACGCCGGGCGAAAGAGCTGGGAGTCCACGCGTGCGTGCAGGGAGTGCCGCACGACGGCAAGCTCGAGAAATACGAGAGCCTGTGCCGCCGCTGGAAGCTTGCCGCGGGAGAAACGGCGGCGATGGGGGACGACGAGCCCGACGTACCCATGATGAAGGCCGCAGGGTTCTCCGCATGCCCCGCCGACGCGGACGAGAGCGCACGGAAGGCCGCCGCCGTGGTCCTGAAGCGCCCGGGTGGGAAAGGCGCCGTCCGCGAGTTCATCGAGCTCGTGCTCGAGAGAAATGCGGTCGGTAGTCGGTAGTCGGTAGTCGGTAGTCGGTAG
>DASQJK010000273.1:0-4581 GCA_035631095.1 Thermoanaerobaculia bacterium | reverse complement strand
GGATTCCGGGCAGTCCTTGTAGTGCTGGAGGAACTTCGCCATCTCGTTTTGAGCGGTCATCCCTCTGATGATGCGGCGGGCAAGTTGCAACTCGGATTCGAAGTTCAGCGTTTCTGAGCCTCCGCCCAAAAGCCGAATGACTTTCTGAAACGCGGTTTGCATCCGGCGATGGAACCGGTTGTAAACCATCAACTCCAACACTCCGTCGGGCCTCAACGCTCGGGCCAGGCGAAGCAACGGTGCTCCTGGATCGGCGTTGTGGTGGATGACGCCGGTGCAAATGACGTAATCGAACTCGTCCTGGTACCGGACGTTGTTCAGGCTTTCCTGCCGCAGACTGAGATTTGTCAGCTTCAGCATCTTGCCCGTGGCGCGGGCCGTCTCCAGGGACGTCGTCGATAAATCGGAACCAGAAACCGCGGCATTGGCAAATCGGAGCGCGGTGAACACCGCCTGGTTCGTGCCGCAGCCCGCGACCCAGATCCTCGGCTGTCGGGGCACCATCGAGTGATCCCAACTGCCCAGGCTCTGGTTGAGCATGACGCGCTCGAAATCCGGATCCGTCACATAGTCGAAGACCATCGGTCGCCAGGGGAACTGGAACCGGCCGTAAAACTCGGCATTCACGGCATCCACCGACTCGGCCGAAACGGCCAACTGCAGATTCTGTTCGTCTGTGGGAAGCATCTTGTCTAAAGCCCCTTGACGCCTGCGCCGCCGCTAGTCGCAGCCGATCTGAAACTTCATCAGCTGGACCTGATATGGCACGTGCGTCGACATCACGTAATAGAGGGTGGCCCTCCGGGTCCACGGGTTCCACTTCGTGAATCGGGTCACCATGTAGGGGCCGTAAGAGCCGCCTTGCTCGTCTTTGAAGGCGTCGCGATCGGCGAGGTTGTCCTGACCCGGGACGTGCACGTATTTCTTGAGCGCGCCGTCGCGAACGGGCTCCCAGACCGGCGCGGACAGCTCGAACCACGGCCCGGTCGGCGTTCGGGCGATGAATCCCCGCACCCCGCCCGTGAGCATCACCCACCGGCGCAGCGCGGGGATCCATGACACGGAGAACTCTCCGACGAAATCCGGCCCGGCGAACGGCTTCGCGAACGCGCGGTCGCCTGGATTGCTCCAGGTCCTCGGACCCGGATCGAAGTACTTCCACGCGCTGGGATCGGGAGGGTCGGCTCCGGGAGTCAGGGGCGCCCAGGCGAGGAAGACTCCGCTCATGCGGTACCAGCCGCTCCCGTAGATCAGCAGCCCCTGCCCCGTCGGGGACGGGACGTCCGGAAACCAGTCCGAGTTCCGGATCACCCAGGGTGAGACGTTGATGAACTTCGACGGCGTCGGGTTCGGCGGTTCCGGCACGCCCCGTTCCGGGGCTCCGACCGGATCGGTGTCGACCGCGTAAACCTGGTCGAACGCATTGTGCGGATCGGCCGCCTTGACGAGAAAGGATGCCTTCATCCGCAGGCGCGAGATGAAGAGATAGATGAGGTTGTTCCATGAGAATCCGCCCGTCGGCACCTCGAAGTTCCCCAAATCCGGGAACCCATTCACCGCGAGCCGGCGGAACACGTTCGTTCCGGACTGGCCGATGGGATGGAGATGGAACCCCGAAGGCTCCGCCTTGCCGTCCGTCGTGAAGAACATCGGATCCGCGTCGGCGGTCGCCCCGTCCGATGCGTCGATTCCTTCGTCGCCGAAGAAAAAGTAATGCGCTCCGCCATGCGGGAAGTTGATTCCAAGGTCGGTCCCGAACACGCCCCAGTTCGTCGTATCGTTCAGGTGCGCACGCCCGGGCTCCGGGTCGCTCTTCCCGGTGAGCTGACAGATCCGTTCACTGAAGTGTCCGCCGGAAAACGGCACGAAAGACACGTCGTGGTCCTCGTGGTACTTCACGGCGGCGCCGAAGTCCGTCGTCCGCGCGCACAGACTCTGACGGGCCTTGACGAGGTCTGACTCTTTCAGTCTCTGAGGGATCGGAACGTTGGCTTCGGCGAATGCGGTTCGCGCGCTGCCGGCGAACACGTCGTTCACGTAGACCTCGACGGTCGCGCCCTGAACCACTCCCTTCACCCGGATCATGCCTCCGCAATCGTGCACGGGGGATACGACTTCTGGAGGTCTCAAGTCCTGCGGGGGCTTCACCTTTTCGTCCGGCGAGGAGTAGCGATCGCCGCACAGGGACGCCTCGACGTGGACGAAATCGTCCTTCAGTAGCGGCACGTCGGCCGCGATGTCCACCTCGTAGTCCGTCGCGTAAGCCCACCCGATCTGGCCGCCCCGAATTTTGGAGATCAGGTACACCGTCACGCCGGGTGCGCATCCCGTCACGTGAACCAGGCGGCCGCAATCGAACAGCGGTCCGACGACTTTCAGGAAGAGATCTCCCTGCGTCGCCTGCTTGTCGAGGGTCACTTCGTTCGAGAGATCGCTCCACTGGACCGGCGCACAGAGTCCCTGTTTCACGCGCAGCGAGGTGACGGAGAACAGATCCGGCATCGGGAAGTCGCAGGTGGAGTCCCACGCGGTTCCGTAGGCGAAATCGGCGCCGGCAGAGTTGACGAACATCACCTGAGCCTTCGGAATGAGCCCGCTGACCCGGACGACGCGGTCTTTTGCGCAGATCGGCCCCCAGAGAAAGGGCGGCGGCAGATTCGGCTGTCCGACGACGACGGGCGGGCTCGAGACGTCGCTCGTGATCTCGCAGTTGGGGAACGCCTGCGACGCGACGATCTTCTCGGTTTCCTTCAGCGGCGCCGCCAGATTCAGGCGCAGGCTCGACCGGTCGAAACACGCGAACTCGTCTCCCGAACCGCGGGGAATCTTGACCGTCGCCCCGTCGAAGACCTCGTTCACCGTGATCTGCCACTGGCAGGCGAACAGAGGCCCATCGACCTCCGGCGCGGGGACGCGAAAGTTCACAGCCGGAAGCGGGTCCGGAGGCGGAAGCGATGTGACGGCGCTCGGAATGCCGCACGCGGTTTGACTCGCCTGCAGGACGTCCAACAGGTGCGTCTTCGAGATCGACATCCTCGCGTTTCCGTCCGGCGAAGTGACGCTCCCCCTCACGTCGGTGCCCGCGCGCATCTCGACGGTCGCTCCCGGAAAAGCGCCGTCGAACCAGATGCACTGGCCGCATTCGAAAAGGTGGCTGACGAGGTTGACGGGCGAGAGCTCCCCCGGCCCAGCGGGCTTGCGGAGGACCGTGACGCCGTCGGGGGTGATATCGCTGCCTTCCGTCGCGAAGTCCTGCTTTCCCCGAACGACCTCGCCCGCCAGCAGCGCGCGCTTCAGGGTGAAGGTCTGGTCGTCGCTGGTCGCCTTCCCCTGGGCGACGAGGCTTCCGTTGGCGGTCACGCGGACCGTCGTCCCGGGTACGAGGCCCAGCAAACGGACCTCCGTGCTGCACTCGGAGAGCGGAAGAACGACTCGAGGCGGGAGGATCTCGGTCATGGCGGCAGTACAGGTCCCATGGTTATTTATCGCGGGGGAAGGGACAAAGGCTAGCGAGAATTCGGGGAAGCGGGCCGCCAGGTCAATTGCAGAGCCTCATCCGCCGGCGACCCAACGGAAGCTGGCGCTTCGTCACCGACGATCCTTACTAACCCGGGTGAGCTCGAGTGAGAGGGATCACTCGGTTCAGAGGCGTGGCTCCATCTACTTCTCCGGACCCGTGGTCCCGTCCGACCAACTGCTGACGGGGATCATGAACGTGGTGATGTGGTTCACCTTGTCGTCGCTGGCGACGATCGGGGAGCCAGGCAGGCCGGCGGCCCACGCCGCGGGCTCTACCTGGGAAACAAAGAACATCAGGTGCGGACGCCAGCGGCCAGCTTCATCCCCCAGGTACTGCTCCTTGGACAACATGAAGCACATCGCGCCGTTCTCCGGCTTCGCCAGTTCTTTTCGGTCGAACGCGGCTTTGATGTCGTCGAACATCTGAGGTTTGGATCGCCCGGCCAGAATGAGCTCGGTCTTTTTCCGCAGGAGTGGCACATAGGTCCGGACGGCGGGCGGGTTGAAGCAGATGGGAGCCCTCGTTTTCGGGTTCCAGAACTCGGGATCTTCGATTCCCGCGGCCCACGACCGGGCGACCATGCACACGAAACCGTTTCGGCCTCTCGCCGCCGTTTCGTAACCGTGCGGGCCGAGGACGAGGACCTCGGCATCCCGGGAAATCGATTCCGGGGCGGCGGTTCGCGCCAGCTTGATCTCGGCATCCCGGTCCATCCGATACCTTTCGACGGGCGCCATGCTCGGATACGCGGTCTTCACATCCTGTGGCTCGGCCGCATTTGTCGCAGCGGCCGCGCCGAGAAGGACGGCGAGCGCGAGGGATCTCATGAGATCGTTCCAAAGGCCTTCGGCGGGGCTTGCGGCATGGCGTTTCTCCTCATCACTGCTTCGGCTTTCGGCTTCGGCTTGCCGGTGATAGGTTGATATCAATATAATATTTTGATGTCAACGGCGGCGGCCCCTTCTCACGAGACGACACTTTTGGTCCGGGACGAGTGTCTTTGTCTTCACGTGCGGAGAGCGGCAAGAGCACTGTCCAGGCGGTTCGACGACGCGTTCCGA
>DASQJK010000272.1:0-23559 GCA_035631095.1 Thermoanaerobaculia bacterium | reverse complement strand
CGCGAGATGCGCAACCTGACGCTGATGTCGAAAGACGAGCTGATGGCCGAGGCGAAACGCCTCCAGGCTCCGTTCGAGCTCGTGCGGGTGGTTGCGGAGACGGGGAAGCTTCCCGTCCCGAATTTCGCCGCCGGTGGAATCGCGACGCCGGCCGACGCCGCGCTCTGCATGGGCCTCGGGGCGGAAGCGATCTTCGTCGGCTCGGGAATTTTCAAATCTTCCGACCCGGAGAATCGCGCCCGGGCGATCGTCAAGGCGACGACCCACTGGCGCGACGCCGATGCGCTCGTCGAGGCGGAGGAGCAGCTCGGCGCCGGAATGAAGGGGATCGACGCCGCGAGCCTTCCCGAGGAAGCCCAGCTGCAGACGCGGGGATGGTGATGGGAGAAGAATCGGGTGATCGGGTGATCGGGTGATCGACAAGACGGGAAGATCTGGCATCGCCGTGCTTGCTTTGCAGGGCGATTTCGAGGCACACCGGCGCGCGCTGGACCGGATTGGTGTGGACTCCTTTGAAGCCCGGCGGCCCGACGAGCTCGAGCATGCCCGGGGGCTCGTCATCCCGGGAGGGGAGTCCACGACGTTGTGGAAGTTCTTCGAGCTTGCGCCGTGGGAGGACGCGATATCGCGATTCGCCGCGTCCGGGCGGCCGGTCCTCGGGACCTGCGCGGGGGCGATCGTCCTCGCCCGCGAGGTGACGAATCCGCGGCAGAAGAGCCTCGGGCTGATCGATCTCGTGGTCGAGCGCAACGCCTACGGTCGGCAGGCGGACTCCTTCGTTGGAACGGTGGACGCACCCTCGCTCGGCGGCGCTCTGCCGGCGGTCTTCATCCGCGCGCCGCGCATTCGCAGCGTGGGTCCCGGCGTCGAGG
The DNA here is from genome assembly GCA_035631095.1 of Thermoanaerobaculia bacterium. GTDB lineage: Bacteria > Acidobacteriota > Thermoanaerobaculia > UBA5066 > Gp7-AA6 > JALYUA01. The sequence goes on along the minus strand of DASQJK010000272.1, from coordinate 22,687 downwards.
TGCTCGCGACGCGCGACGGGGAACCGGTGCTCGCGCGGCAGGGCAACGTCCTCGTGGCGACGTTCCATCCCGAGCTGACACAGGACGATCGCGTGGAGCGCCTTGCATTCGAAAACGCGGCATCCGTCGGCACGGCTGCTGCCGCGGGAAACAGGGCATGAGCCTCGTCACGAGAGAAGAGCGCAGCAACGGGGTGGTCATCCTGACGCTCGACCGGCCGCGTGCGAACGCGTTTTCGCCGGAGCTCGTCGCGGACGTCTCCGACGCGCTCTCGGCGTGCTCGGACGCGTGCGCCGTCGTCTTCGCGTCCTCGTCCGGGAAGATTTTCTCCGGCGGGTGGGATCTGACCATCGTCAGCGAGCTCTCTCGCCCGGAGATGTCCCGTTTCCTCGAGGCGTACACGGAGATGATCCGCCGGGTGTTTACGCACCAGCGGCCGGTGATCGCGGCGCTTCCGGGCCACGCGATCGCGGGCGGCCTCATATTCGCCGCCGCCGCCGATGAGCGCATCGCCGCGGAAGGGGAGGGGCGACTCGGGCTCTCCGAGGTGGCGCTCGCCGTTCCGATCCCCCGCCCGCTCTACGAGATTTTCCGATTCGTGCTGGGCGATCGCGGCGCCGAGCGCCTCGCCGCCGGCGGAGAGAATCTTCCCCTCGACCGCGCGGCCGCGATCGGTCTCATAGACGAGATCGTTCCGGCAGACGAGCTGCTCGACCGCGCCGTCGAGCGCGCCTACGTTCTCGGTGCGCGGCCGCGGCCGGCGCATGCGGAGATCAAGCGACGGGGCCGCGAGGACACGATTCGCCGGTTCGAAGCGTCCCGCGCCGGCGATCCTTTCCTCGACTTCTGGTTCGAGCCTGCCGCGCGGGAACGAATCGCTGCGCTGGTCGAGAAGCTTCGCAGCCGTTGACCGTTTTCGCCGACGACATCCTCGAGGACCTCGACCTCTCGAGGGCGGAGCCGGGCCCGGGATATCTCGAGCGACTCTTTCTCCGCTTCAACGAGCGCGTTCCCTTCGAGACAGCCTCGAAGATCCTCCGCCAGGCGAGCGTCGCCGATCCGGCCGAGAAGCCGCGCTTCGCGGACGTGTTCTGGTCGGACCGGCTCGAGACCGGTACCGGCGGGACCTGCTTCGCCCGCGTGGCGGCGTTCGGCGCGCTCCTGGACGACTTGGGATTTCGCTCCCGGCTCGCGCTGGGACGGGTCGGCAAGGACTTCGACCATGCCGCCCTGTTCGTCGAAACCTCCAGCGGAACGGTGATCTGCGACGTCGGCTTTCCGTTCCCCGCGCTTCTTCCCGCGCGGCCCGGAAGAGTCGAGACCGGCCTCGGCGCCCTCGCGGTCGAGGAGACGGCGCGAGGCTACCGAATCGTCTTCGAAGACGGCGTACCCCTGGGTCCCCGTCAGGTCGAAGTTTTCGCCGCCGCGGTCTCCGGCGACGCTTTCCGCACGCACTGGGAAGCGACGTTCAAACCCACATCGACATTTCTGGCGGACGTCATCGCGCAGAAGACCCTCGAGAACCGGCGCCTGGCCTTCCTTCGCGGGGAAGTCCGCGTCGACGACCGGCACTCCCGGACTCGCATCCCGCTGGCGGCGCCGCGCTCGCACGCGCTCGAGGAGATTTTCGGCATCGGTGCGGAGGTGCTCGAAGCCGCGTTCGCGATCGCGGGGGATCCCGAGCCGGAGCGCGATTTTTCGAGCGTGGACGTCTACCTCGAGTCGCCCGTTTCTGCCGATGAAGCATTCGCCGCGATCGCGAGTCCAGACGGATACCGCGCGCTTCTCGAAGGAGTAGCCGAGGTCGCGACCTCGACGACAGGTCCTGCCTCCTGGACGGCGCGCCTGCTCCGTCCGGAGGGCTCCTCCGCCGCGGAGATCCTCGAAACGGTCGAAGCCGACGCGGCGGCGCACACGCTTCGGGTCCGCCGCGGCGCGCAGGAGACCTCGTATCGCGCGGAAGAGCACGAGGGCTCGCCCTGGCTGGTCCGGACCGGTGTTCTGGAGGGCCGGCGCACGGACCTGCTGCGCAACGATTCGATGCGGGGGAGGCTCGCCGGCTCGCTGGCGGTCGACCTTCTGGGATGGGCGAGGCGGCTCGGCTGACGCCGTCCTCCCGCAACGGCTAAAACCGGAAGCTTCGCTCCGACTCGAGAAGCCTCAGCCGGGGATCCCGCAGGGCTTCGATCTCGCGGCGGATGCGGGCGAGCGAGGGCGGCTTCATGTGGTACAGGAAAACGGGCACGCGCGGCGGCGCCTTCGCGATTTCCTGACGCACGAGCGACGGCGTGAGATGAAGCGACGCGCGCGCGACCTCCAGCTGGGAATCCGAGAAGGAGAGCTCGAGAAAGATCGCCTTCAGGTTGCGCGCTCGCCTGGCGGCCGTCCACAAGCGGTCCGTCGGCTCCGTGTCGCCTGAGAACACGACCGAACGGCCGGGTTTCGCGACGATGTACCCGTACGCGGGGACGACGTGGCTCACCGCAAAAGGCGTGAAGAAGACGGAGCCGGCGCGGAACGGCCGGTTCTCGAGGAGCGGGCGGAGGCGTACGGTGGGGCGCGCGCGGGAGGGGAGCTTCGTGAAATCGGGCCAGATGCGGTCGTTCAACACGTCGCGCGCGATCACGGAAAGCACGGCGGGCGGCGCGAGGATCTCGAGCGGGCTCGCGAGCCCGTAGAGGTTCTCCATCAGCAGGGGAAGCGACGCGATGTGGTCGAAGTGCGCGTGCGTCAGGAAAACCCGCCGGATGCGGCGCTGCGCGGAAAGTGGCAGAGCATCCGTCAACGCGCCCGCGTCGAGGGCCGATTCGCCGTCGACCAGAAACGTGGTCAGCCGGTAGCCGGGCGCGGAGCCCCCGTAAGGCCCGAGGGCCCGGATCGCCAGAGATGTTCCCGACGGCACGGTCCCGGAATGATAGCCGGGAATGGCCGACTACCGACCCCCGACTACCGACCCGTCAGAACTCCGTCCCGATATAGAAGCTCGTCTTCAGTCCCGAGTACGTCTTCTTGAAATCCGTCAGGTGGGCGAAGTCCCAGTGGAGGGTCAACCCCAGGAAGGAGAACTGGAGGCCGTACCCGTAAGAGCCGCGCCCGTCCACGAGCCTTCGGTCGCTCGTGCTCCAGAAGCGGAACTTCTGGCCTTCGAGGGCAGCGCCGCCGACGTCCACGAAGAAGTGCCCGCGGATGTCCGCGAAGCCACCGAACGGGAACGCAAGCAGGTCGATCAGCGGAAAGCGGTATTCCAAGTTCGCGTATCCGACCGTGTTCCCGATCTGTTCGCGGAAGTCGAGGCCGCGCAGCGTGTCGAGGCCTCCGAAATAGAAGACGTTCGGGAAATTACCCGTGGATCGCGCACCGAAGAGCCGCACCGCGATGAGTGAGCGCTCCGTGATCTTGAAGTAGTGCCGGATGTCGAGGGACACGTCCTGAGTCAACGTGCTGCTCGTCGACGGTTCGCCGGTGACGGGGTCGAAGTGCGAGCTCTTCTTCAGGTCCGGCGCCCACGAGTACGACGCGCGCCAGCGGCGGCCCGAGAGGGGCCCCCATTCGCGGTAGAGGACCGTATCTCCGACGACGGCGGCCGACACGATGGGGTAGTTGTCCGTTCGCGCGTCGACGAAGAAGTTCTGTGTCCCGTCGTTGTTCTGCACCACGAACGGGAAGTCGTAGGACCGCGATATGAACCCCAGGCCCCCCTCGAGGCGGTAGTACCGCGACAGCGGGTACTGAAGGATCCCCTCGCCTCCCGTCACGCGATAGGCGCGCCGGTCGCGGACGACCTGGTCGAAGCCGCGTGACTGGTCGAGGGCGAGGAAGTAGGTGCGGTCGTCGAAAAGGGTGATGCCCTTCTGGAGCCGGTGCCCGAGGTCGAGGTACGTGAAGTTGAAGTTCGTGAAAGAGGAGAGCGACTGGAAGGCCGCGATGAAGCGGCGGTCGCCCAGGTTGTCGCCGAACACGAGGATCGTGTTGGAGACGAACGTCTGGTCGGTGTTGATCCCCGCGGCGACCTGCGCGTCTTCGAGGTAGAGCTTGCGCGAGGTCTTGTTCACGACCTTCTCGGGATCGACGGCGACCTCGATCGCGGGCTGATACGGGGCCGTGCCGCCGGGGCCGACGGGAGAGGCGATCGGCGCGAGGTCCGGAAGGCGCTTGAACGGCTTTTTCGCGTCGCTGATGTAGAGCGTGAAGCGCCGCTTGTAATACGCCGAGTAGACGAGCTTTTCCGTGTTGTCTTTCCCGATGACGACCGTCGGCGAGAAGACGCCCGCCACGACGTTCGTGTGCATGAGCGTCTCGCCGGTCTCGAGGTTGATGGAATAGATGTTGTAGATGCCCTGGTCACGATCCGAAGTGAAGAAGAGCCGCTTCCCGTCCGGGGAAAGCGCCGGGTCCTCGTCGTTCCAGTCGCCGTACGTCAACTGTTCGCGGGAGTCCGGGCTCTCCGGGTGAAAGCGGAAGATCTTCGACTTGGTCCCGCGGATGGACGCGTAATAGATCCAGCGGCCGTCCGGCGAATAGACGGGGGAGAAGTCCCACGCCTCGTCGTTGGTGATGTTGGTGATGTTCTTCGTGTTCAGGTCGTAGGAGTAGATGTCGGCCCGGCCGTCCTTCAACGCGCGGAACACCACGCTCGTGCCCGTGGTCGAGAAGCTCGGGTTGATCTGCTGATCGAGTTCCGGCATGACGATCCGCTCGCGGATTCCGCCGTCGAGCGCGTTCAGCAGCAGCAGATCGCGCCCGCGCTCCCGCCGGGCGAAGACGGCGATCGTGTTGCCGTCGGGCGAGACGCCGATGTCGCCGCCGCTCTGCGGGCCTGTCGTGACCCACTGCGAGACGATGTACTCGTACGTCGTCGTGTAACCCTTCGTCAGGTTCTTGTAGAGCTTGCGGTCGCGCGTCGACATGAGAACGACGTCCGCGTCTTCCTTGTAGGTCGAGAGCGCCGCGACGAAGTCCCCGGAAGGATATGCGCGAGGAGAGGTCTCCGCCGAGGGCGTGTCGACCACCTTGAAGCGCTCGCCGTAATCGATCGGCTCGCCCTTCTCGGCGAGGATCTTCAAATACCGCTGGCGGAGATAACGGCGGAAGCGGATGTCGAAGTCCTCCCCGTCGAGGTTGAACTGGCGCTTCACGGCCTTCTCGATCGATGCGCCGATCGAGTTGCGAAACTCGTACACGAACTCGCGAACCGCGTCCTTGCCCCACTCGGCCGCGATGAAGTCGAAGACGGCGTGCCCGAACCGATACGCGAAGAAGCCGCCGATGCCTCGCTTGGTCACTTCGGGGACCTGGTCCGCCAGCACCGCGTCGCGCAGCACCATACGGTCCTTGTTGTCTTCGTCGTTTCCGAAGTAGGAAGCCATGCCTTCCGTGAGCCACTGCGGCGCGTTCGTGGTCGCCGCGCGCAGGTAGTTGCCTCCGAAGAGGATTTCGAACTGAAAAACGTGCGTGAGCTCGTGCGCGATCAGCTGCTGGAGCTTCTCGTCCGGCGAGTCGATCGGAAGCACCATGCGATTTCGGGACGGGAGCGCGAAGGCTCCGACGCCCTCCGGGATGAAGTTCAGGAGCGTGTTCGTCTGCTCGAAGTCCGAGTGCGACGCGTAGTAGATGAGATTGATCGGCTTGGGGATCTGGAAGTTCAACTGCCGGGAGATGTCGTCGTACGCGCTCTCCGCGTAAGAGGCGACCTTCTGCAGCGCCGGACGCTCTTTGTCATAGAAGTAGATGACGAAGTGCGTCGACTTGTACGTCTTCCAGTCAAACCGGTCATATTCGATCTTGTTTTCGCCGAACCCTTCCTGGGCGCGGGCAGCGCCGGCGAACGCGAGCAGGGCGAGGGCGAGGAGCGCCTTCTTCATACGGAAACTCCGGTTCAGTTCGAGAAACTCCGGTCTGCGTTGATCAATCGGTGAAGATGTAGCGGTCGGCTTCGCGCTCCCGCGCCACGAAGAGGTTGAGGATCTGGTTCTCCAGCGAGAAGAGGTTCTCGAAGAGTCCCTGGAGCTCGTCGGCGCGGCGCCCGCCCGTCTGCCGGAAATCCTTGAACTCGTCCTGAAGGATCTTCTCTCCTGTGCGTCCGTCGAAGACGAGGAACACGATGTCGAAAACGAAGCCGGTCTGCTCTACGTAGACCTGCCGGTAATACGTCTGGTTGTTGATCGGGGAGACGTACTCCTCCGTCTTGTAGCCGGACCGGTCCTCGACCCGGAACTCGAGAGAACCGGAGACGAGGATCTCGGCGCCGGTCGAGGTGCCGACGGACTTCCAGAACTCCGTCGCGCGGCCGAGCTCGGAGAGATTCTGCGTCGGAAGCTTGAGCTCCGGCGGCGTCTCGATGACCTCGAGCTTCGTCTTCTTGTCGATCTGTTTCTTCAGGAAGCGATGGAACTCGGCCTGGAGGTCCACGTTCTGAAGGCGCTTGTCGCGGGCGCGGTCCGCCTCGGTGACGACGAGGAACGGAGCGAGCGCGATCTTTTCGTTTCCCCGCAGCGGGAGGCGGGGCTTCAACGGAAGCTTCAGCCGGACCTGGGAAACGCCGGCGAGAAGGGGAGACGCGGCGAGAACCGTTCCCAGCAGCACGACCGCGGCAGTGCGAAGCGCGTTTCTACGAGCCACTGGCCGTCTTCCCGGTCGTTCGCGTGTACGACGTGTAGAACTCGGCGAAGCGGGCATAGTTGCGGCGGATGTACTGATCCTTGGCGTCGAGCTCGAGCGCCCTCTTGTACTCGGCTAACGCTCGTGCATATTCGCCGCTCGCCTCGAGAGCCACGGCGAGGTTGTTGTGCGCGCGCGCATTCTGCGGTTCCTTCGCGACGGCCTGCTCGAACCGGAAGGACGCCTCCCGCCAGAGCCCTTTGCGCGCCACCTCCGTTCCGAAGGCGAGCTGCGACGCAGCCTTCTCCGTTTTCGAATAGTGGGCGCATCCGGCCGTTGCCATGGAAGCTGCCAGAACGAAAGCGATGGGTCGCGTCACAATTACTCCGATCGCCGGGCGGCTATTATAGGAAAGCGTCCCGGCCCGGTTTTCTTCCCTTCCGATGCCGAATGAGGACGGTTTCATGACAATGGGGAGTCGAGACCTCCGGCCGCCCGCTCCAGCCGCGCGTTTCTCGACGGGACGGGTGGCCGGCGGCCCCTGAAGGAACGATTAAGAACATGGCGTCCGTGTCGCCCGCTCCCGTTTTCCGCCGCGCGGCCATCTCGTGGGCGCGAAGCCGGGAACTCACTCCGCAGAGGGTCTGGCCGCTCCTCCGGGAGCTCGGCGGAATCGAGGCGATGCTCTCCGCCAGCGAGGAAGACCTCGTCCGCGGCCTCGGCTCGGCCGAACGCGCCCGAGCCCTCTCGAGATCCGTATCCGACCGGGAGGCGGACCGCTGGGCCGCGGACCTGCTGCGCGCGGGAATCCATCTCGTCACTGCCTTCGACGAGGCGTATCCTCGGCCGCTCTACGAGATCCCGGACCCGCCGTTCGCCCTTTTCGCCGCGGGGAACCTGGAACGCCTGCGGCTGCCCGCCGTCGCGGTGGTGGGCTCCCGGGCCGCGTCCCGCTACGGCCGCGAGGTGGCGGCTCAGCTCGGCCGGAACCTTTCGCTCGCCGGGGTTTGCGTCGTTTCCGGATTCGCCCGCGGCGTCGACACGGCGGCGCACGAAGCGGCGCGCGAAGGTCCGGGAGGCACGATCGCGGTGCTCGGCTGCGGCCTGGACGTCGACTATCCCCGCGAGAACGCCCGCCTGAAGGAGTCGCTCTCGAGGGAGCATCTGTTTCTGTCCGAATACCCTCCCGGGGAAGAGCCGTCGGCGCGCAACTTCCCGATCCGCAACCGGATCATCGCGGGGCTCGCGGCGGGCGTGGTGGTCGTCGAAGCGTCGAGGCGAAGCGGTTCTCTCATCACGGCGCGTCTGGCCAATGACTTCGGGCGCGACGTCTTCGCCGTGCCGGGCAGCGTCTTTTCGGAGACCTCGGCCGGCGCGCACGAGCTCCTGAGAGACGGCGCCATCCTCTGCCGGGGCGCCGAAGACGTCTTAGGCGAGCTCTTCCCCGCGATCCAGGGGGCGAGACCCCTCGTCGCCGCCGCTCCGTCGATACCCGCCGCGCTCTCGCCGGACGCCCGCCTGCTCCTCGAAATCCTCGTCCGGGACGGGGAAGCCACGGCGGACGAGCTCGGCGCCGCGGCGGACCTCGCGGCGGCGACCGTTCTCGCGGCCCTCTTCGAGCTCGAGGCGGCCGGCCTCGCGGCGGAGGCGGGCCCAGGCCGCTTCTCCCTGGCCGATCCCGCCCTCGGGATCCGGGGAGCCCGATGAATTCCCGGAGCCGCGCCCCTGCCCTTTACGCAGGAGACACTTACGAGTTCGGAATACGGGTCTGTTGTGGTAGAGCGAACCGCCTCCCGTTTGCGCTTTGCGGACGGATATGGCAGGTTCCACCGCCCCAATGACCCGTTCTCTCGTCATCGTCGAGTCCCCCGCCAAAGCCAAAACCCTAGAAAAGTTCCTCGGCAAGGACTTCCGGGTGATGGCCTCCTACGGCCACGTCCGGGACCTTCCCAAGAAGGGTCTGGGAGTCGATCGGGGACATTCCTACGAGCCGACCTACGAGGTCCTCGCGGGAAAGGAAAAGACTCTTTCGGACCTGAGGCGCGCCGCGAAAGGCGTCGACAACGTCTATCTGGCCGCCGACCCCGATCGGGAGGGGGAGGCGATCTCGTGGCACCTGCACGAGTCCCTGAAGGGCGCCGGGAAGGCCATCTTCAGGCGCGTCCGATTCAACGAGATCACGAAGAAAGCCGTGCTGCAGGCCATGGACGACGCGGGAGAGATCGACGCCCGCAAGGTGGACGCCCAGCAGGCGCGGCGGATCATCGACCGGCTCGTCGGGTACGAAGTCTCCGACCTCCTCTGGAAGAAGATCTGGCGCGGCCTCTCGGCCGGCCGGGTTCAGACGGTCGCCCTGCGGATCATCGTCGAGCGGGAGCGGGAGATCGAAGTCTTCCAGCCCGTCGAGTACTGGATCGTGGATGCCACGCTCGAGGGCAGGATGCCTCCGGCGTTTCCGGCCCGCCTGGTCTCCTTCGAAGGCACGAAGCTCAAGTTCGACGGCGGCGACCCGCGCCTCGAGAACGAAGCGGCCGCGGAGAAGGTCCGCGCGAACGTGGAAGGCGCGGAGTGGAAAGTCGCGCGCGTCGAGACTTCGGAGCGCCGAAAGAATCCGCCGCCGCCGTTCATCACCTCGCAGCTCCAGCAAGGCGCGGCTCGCCGGCTGGGCTTCGCCGTTCGCCGCACCATGCAGGTCGCGCAGCGCCTCTACGAAGGCCGCGACATCCCCGGCCGGGGGACCGTCGGACTCATCACGTACATGCGCACCGACTCGACACGCGTTTCGAATGAAGCGCTGGCGGCGGTGCGCGAGCACATCGCGAGCAAGTACGGCGCGGACACGCTTCCCGACTCGCCCCGGTTCTTCAAGAGCCGGCGGGACACGCAGGACGCCCACGAGGCGATCCGGCCGACGTACCTCGATCTGCCGCCGGACGCCGTCGCGCCCCACCTCTCCTCGGACGAAGCGAAGGTCTATCGCCTGATCTGGGAGCGCTTCGTGGCCTCGCAGATGAACCCCGCGGTATACGACACGACGTCCGCGGAGATCGAAGCGGGCAAAGCGGTCTACCGCGCGTCCGGCTCGACGTTGAAGTCCGCCGGATACCTCGCCGCCTACGGGATCGGCGCGGCGACACCGGCCGGCGGCGATGACGCGGAAGAGGACGCCGAGAAAGACGGATCTCGTCTCCCGCCCCTGACATCGGGAGAGGTGCTGAAGCTCGTCGCCGTCACGCCGGAAAAGAAATCGACGCAGCCGCCTCCGAGATTCAACGAGGCGTCTCTCGTGAAGTTCCTCGAGGAAAACGGCATCGGCCGACCCTCGACCTACGCCGAGATCCTCCGAAAGATCGAGCAGCGCGAGTACGTCCACAAGAAGGACCGGCGTTTCATCCCGACCGCGCTCGGACGCACGGTGATCGAGCTTCTCCTTCCGTACTTCGAAGACTTCTTCGAGACCGGGTACACCGCGCGGATGGAGGAGCGCCTCGACGACGTCGAAGAAGGGAAGATCTCCTGGAAGAAGGCGCTCGCCGAGTTCGACAAGACGTTCACCGTCGACCGCGACCGCGCGCTCGATGAAATGGTCTCCGGAAAGGCGGGCATCCCTCTTGGCGACGCGCGCAAGCTCCTCTCCTTTCCCGTGGTGCCGCTCATCTCCGAGACCTGCCCCAAGTGCGGCAAGAAGCTGAAGCTCCGGATGGGAAAGAACGGCCTCTTCGTCGCCTGCAGCGGATACCCGACGTGCACGTTCACGGAGAACATCCCCGATCCGGAAGAAGACGTCATGGACGCAACGGAGCTCGAGAACACGACGTGCGAGGAATGCGGCTCGCCCATGAAGCTGCGGCAGAGCCGGACCGGGTCGGCGTTTCTCGGGTGCACCGCCTATCCGAAGTGCCGCAACGTGGTGAACGTCGTGATGGCGGGCGGCAAAGCGGAGGCGCGGCCGGACGAGCCGACGGGGGAGAACTGTCCCGACTGCGGCCATCCGCTCGTCAAGCGCCACGGCCGCTTCGGCGCCTACGTGTCCTGTTCGAACTATCCCGCGTGCCGCTACAAACCCCCGAAGCCGGTGCGCGACACGGGCGTCCGGTGCCCGAAGGATGGAGGCGTGATCGCGGAACGGCGAGGCCGCTTCCGCCCGTTCTACGGGTGCGTCAACTATCCCAACTGCGATTTCACGCTTTCGGCGCGGCCCATCCCGGAAGCCTGCCCTCAGTGCGCCAGCCCCTACCTGCTCATGCGCGAGCGCAAGAGCGGGAACGTTTTCGCGTGCGACAACCCGGGATGCGGGTTCGAGAAGCCGGCCGGAGCGATACCGGAGCTTCAGGACGTGTTTCTTCCCTCGTCCCCGGCGTCCGTCGCGAAGAAGCCGCCCGCAAAAAGGACCGCCGCGAAAAAATCGGCCGCGGAGACGCCGGCCGAGGCTCCGGCGCGGCCCGCACGCGCCGTCCGCAAGAGCACTCCCCGGCGCCGGGCGAGCTGACGACGCCGAAGCCGGGCTTCCCCGCCTTAAAATAACCGGAGTGCTTCCCGCACAACGGACGTCTCCGTCGGCCCGCCGGGTCTTTGGCGCGGCGCTCCTGGCGCTCAGCCTGGCCGCTATCGCGCTCGGACAGAAAGAGCTCCACTGGAGAGCGCTCGACGTCACCGCGCGTCTCGACGCGGACGGCCGGCTTCACGTCGTGGAGCGCCACGCGATGGTTTTCACCGGGGACTGGAACGGCGGCGAACGCACTTTCCGAGTCGAGCCGGGCCAGACGCTCAGCTTCGAGCGAATCCGGCGAATCGACCCGAACGCCGGACCGGGCTCGGCGCGTGAGCTCGCCGGCGGCGACCTCAGCCAGAACGATCACTTCCAGTTCACGAGTCCGACGACCCTGCGCTGGCGAAGCCGCATGCCGTCGGATCCGCCTTTCGACGGGACCGAGATCGACTACGAGATCTCGTACACGCTGGGAGGCGTCCTCCTCAAACGCGGCGACCGGTACGTGCTCGACCACAATTTCGCGCTGCCGGACGCCAACAAGACAATCGAGGCCTTCTCCGTGAGCCTGGAGCTCGACCCGGCGTGGATCCCGCCGCCGGAGTTCACGGGGCGCTTCACGGCGCGGTCGCTGAAGCCGGGTGAGAACTTCGTCGTCCACGCGGAGCTCGGCCGTGCGCCGGGGTCCGCCGCGGCCGCGGCGGTTCGCACGGGGACGACCAGGCCGGTGCGGCTGGCGATGTTCGTTCTTCTCCTTCTAGGGACGGCGGCGATGGGTCTCGCGTTCTACCGGCGCGAGTCGAACCTCGGTCGCCTCGACACGCCAGTCGATCCGCGGGCCATCGACGAGAAGTGGCTCGATCAGCGTCTCTTCACACTGCTCCCCGAGGAAGCGGGCGCGCTCTGGGACGACACGATCGGCGCGCCGGAGGTCACCGCAATCCTGGCGAGGCTCACGGCGGAAAAGAAGATCGAGACTGTGGCCTCGGACAAGGAACTGAAAATGCGGCTGAAGGCGCCGATCGCATCCTTCGGCGGATACGAGCGGGAGCTCGTCAGCGCCCTCTTCTTCGGAGGCCGCAGCGAGACTTCCACCTCGGAGATCAAGGCGCACTACAAGAGCTCCGGATTCGATCCCGCGTCGAAGATCAAGCCGGGTCTGCTCGAGAGGCTCGCGAAGCACGCGGACTTCCAGGACCGCTCGGGGCGTCCCGGCCGCGCGCTCACGTTCGCGCTCTTCGTCTCCGGCCTCGCGATCCTGGTCTTCGAGGCGGTGCGCGGAGCCGCCGAGGCCGGAACCCTGGTCGGGATCGTGCTCTCGACCGGCTTCTGGTGGGCGATCGGGCTTGCCGCCGCGATCCGTTACCAGAGCCGCATGGACAGGCTCCTGCCGTTCGCGATTTCGATTCTGTTCGTCCCCCTTCTGTTCCTGTGGGGCTCCTGGAGGATCGTCGGATCGACCGGGATCACCCCGCTTCCCGTGCTCATCGGCCAGCTCGCTCTCTGGCTCGCGGCGGTCAACAACCTCTTCAACGTGGCGAAGACCCGCTCGGGCCCGAAGAAGGTCGCACGCCGGCGTGAGCTCGTCGCGGCGCGCCGTTTCTTCGAGGCCGAGCTCTCGAAGGCGGCGCCGCGGTTGAAAGATGCCTGGTTCCCGTGGCTGGCCGCGTTCGGGCTCGGTCCCGGTGTGGACCGGTGGTTCCGCTCCTTCGGCCGCGCGGCGGCGGCCTCGGTGCCTTCCGTGTCTTCGTCGTCCTCCTCCTCCTCTTCCTCGTCTTCGTTTTCGGGCGAGTCGGGCGGCTTCACCGGCGGGGGCGGATTCTCGGGCGGCGCGGGCTCGTCGGGCTCGTGGGCGGTCGCGGCGGGTGCGCTCGCGGCCGGTGTCTCGGCGCCGAGCTCGTCGGGAGGCGGCGGAGGCGGTGGAGGCGGAGGCGGAAGCTCGGGAGGCGGCGGAGGCGGCGGGTGGTGAAGCGCGAGATGGTGAAGCCGGACGCTCCCGCCTCCGAGCCGGTGTCGTCGGGCGGGCCGCTCGGCAACCTGTGGGCGGAGTTCACCGACCCGGGCCCCGCCGGCGACGCGCTCGTCTTCATGAAGAAATACGCCGACGGAGCCGTGCCGGGCTGCATGGGACTCGTCTTCCTCGCCGCCGGCATCGGAATGATGGTGTTGTTCTCCAGGCTCGCGACGGGATCCGACAAGAAGACGTGGCTGCCGATCCTCTTCGGCTTCGTATTCGCGGCCGCAGGATTCGGAGTCCTGAGCCTGGGCATCCGAACCATCGCGAAAAAGGCCGGTTCCAGCCGTTACCGCGACTAGATCTTCCTCCCTTGTCATCCTGAGGAGCGGAGCGACGAAGGACCTGCCCTTTCACACAACGCGGGCGCCACGAGGGCTCTTCATTCACAGAGCGGTTCCTTCGCTTCGCTCAGGATGACAAGAAAGTTGGAGTGAGGCCCCAGTCGGATCCGGCGACCCGGGCGGCTCGCCGAGTCGATGCCGGTTCATCAGGAACGATCCGGCACCCCGCCTGTAGGATCGAACGGGGCCGACAACTCCACATTCCCGCCCGTATCAACGGGTGAACCGAATGAAGAGAGCCGTGACTGTGGCGATCCTCGGGGCGACGCTGGTCGCCTCGGCGGCAAACCTGCCGGCGAAGGAACGCTGCGGCGCAATCCCGGCCCCCGATCCGCTCGACCCGGAGTCCCTTCGCGCGCTGGTGGTCTTTCATGCGGAACGGGAGGCGGAAGCGATTGCGGCGGCGCGCAGTCTCGGCGCGAACGCCGTGGTCACGCACTCCGCGCCGGATGAAGGGACCGCCGCGCTCGCCCGCGCGGCAGGAGTCGGGTACGTCGCGTTCCTCTCGACCGCGGAGATCGACCGGGCATGGGACGACCCTGCCCTCCACGCGCGCTACGCGGCGATGAAGGGCGTCGGCGGGGTGTACTTCGAAGACGAGGCGGTCCTCGAGGGCTACACGAGCGTCGACGACCAGGCGCGCGCGTACCGCCGCCTGAAGGAGCTCTTTCCGCACGCGCTCGCGATCCACCCGACGCGGCTCGACCCGATCCTCTTCGACGCGGGGTACCTCGACGCGATTTACCGCCCGGAGCTCACCGACGTCGTGACGCCGTACTACTACCCGGTAGGGACGACGCTCTTCGGCTGGTTCTCTGAGGGAGACGACTGGAAAGGGATGCTCGAGCCGATGCTGCGGGAGCTCGCCGCGAAAACGCCCGCCGGCAAGCCGGTTCTGCCGGTGCTCCAGGGTTTCGAGCAGGAAGGATTTCCCGTCGGGGCCGCTTTCGTTGCCGAGCAATTCGACGTCTATCGACGAGTGTGGCCGCGCAACGACAGCGCCGCGGTCTTCGAATGGGGAGACTCGCGCGATCCGTCGCCCGAGAGCCCTCTGGTCGGTCTGGCGTTCCGGCCGGAGCTTGCCGCCGGCACACGGCAGGTCTTCCGGGCCATCGAAAGGGCGGACGCCGCGGCGAGCTGCGCCGAGAAGCGGACGGATCCGTTGCCGCCCCGCGGCGGCCGGTAGGCGCCCGGCCTGCCCGTACAATCCCGCGCGTGGCGACGCCGTGGGCCAAGTTCTCGCTCCCCGGCGACGCGCCCGCCCAGGCGCTCGGCCACTCTCCCGAATTCACGAAAACGATCCGCGAGGTCTTCGGGCCGCTCGTCGATCGCGTCAAGCAAGCGCCGGAGGGTCCGCTCGACTGGATCATGTGCGAGGTCCCCGCCGAGGGATCGCTCTCGGTTTTTTTCCGTGACCTCGAGAAGCGCCTCGCGCCGGCGGGATCGCTCTGGGTGGTCCTGCCGAAGAAGCCCTTCGCGGAGGCGCTCGGTTTTCCGTACTCCTGGGCGGACGTGCAGCGCGCGGGCCTCGCGGCGGGACTCGTCGACAACAAGATCGCGGCGTTCTCGCCCCGGCTGACGTCGATCCGTTTCGTGGTCCCGCTCGCCAGGAGGAAGACGAGGTAGCCGGCAGCTACAATCTGCCCGCGTGAATCGACCTTTCGTCACGATCATCGGCGGCGGCCTCGCGGGCTCCGAGTGCGCGTGGCAGCTCGCCCGGCGCGGTCATCGCGTGCGGCTCTACGAGATGCGGCCGAAGGTGACGACCTCCGCGCATTCGACCGACCGGCTCGCGGAGCTCGTGTGCTCCAACTCGTTTCGCTCCGACAACCCGCAGAACGCGGTGGGACTCCTGAAGCGCGAGATGGAGGAGCTCGACTCGCTCATCATCCGCTCCGCGCGGGCGGCTGCGCTTCCCGCCGGCGACGCGCTCGCAATGGACCGCACGGTGTTCGCGGCCGGCGTCACGGAGGCGATCGCTTCCAGGCCGGAGATCGAGATCGTGCGCGAAGAGATGCGTGAGATCCCCGAGGGGCTCGTCGTGATCGCGACCGGTCCGCTCACTTCGCCGGCGCTCGACGCGGCCATCGGCCGGCTCCTGGGGACCGATGACCTGTACTTCTACGACTCGATCGCTCCGGTCGTCTCTGCCGACTCGCTCGACTTTTCGAAGATGTATGCGATGTCGCGCTACGGAAAAGGGGAGGGCGCCGACTACTGGAACTGCCCCCTGACGCGGGATCAGTACGAGGAGCTCATCACCGATCTCCTCGCCGGCGAGACGGTCCCCGTGCACGATTTCGAGAAGGGAATCTACTTTGAAGGCTGCCTGCCGATCGAGGTGATGGCGGAGCGCGGCCGCGAGACGCTGCGGCACGGGCCGATGAAGCCGATGGGCCTTCCCGATCCGGCGACGGGCCGCAATCCCTGGGCCGTCGTGCAGCTGCGGCAGGACGATCTCGCGAAGGAGCACTACAACCTCGTCGGCTTCCAGACGAAACTGAAGATCCCGGAGCAGCAGCGGATCTTCCGCAAGATCCCGGGCATGGAGAACGCGTCGTTCGTGCGCTACGGGATGCTGCACCGCAACACCTACATCCACGCGCCCGCGCACCTCGACCGGCTCTGGAGGATGCGGCGGGAGCCGCGGATCTCCTTCGCGGGCCAGATCACCGGAGTCGAGGGTTACGTCGAGAGCGCCGCGACCGGCCTCGCGGTGGGGCTCGCCCTGGCGCAGACGCTCGAGGGCCGCGAGCCGCTTCCGATCCCGCCCACGACGGCGATCGGATCGCTGGCGCGGCACTGCTCGGACCGCCCTCCGGAGGAGAAGTTCGAGCCCATGAACGTGACCTTCGGCCTGATCGAGGACACGTCGCACTCGCCCGTGAGGGACAAAGCGGAGCGCCGCCGGCGCATCGTCGAACGCGCGCTCCTCGCGATCCGCGAATGGAGAGATGCGATGGCTCCGGCCGCGGCGTTCGCTTTGCGAACAGGCGGCCGGGAGAGCGCTTCGCTTAGGAAAATACAGGAGCCGGCCGGTTGCTGACCTGGCAAGAAATCGACGCCGCGCGGCGCCGCCTGGATGGCGTCGCGATCCGGACCCCGGTGCTCCACTCCCGGCAGTTCGACGAGGAGTCGGGAGCGACGGTCCATTTCAAGGCGGAAAACTTCCAGCGCGCGGGAGCGTTCAAGTTCCGAGGCGCCTACAACAAGTTGAAGTCCGCGCTCGAAGAGGCGCCCGTCACGGAGATCGTCGCCTTCTCGTCCGGCAATCACGCGCAGGCGGTCGCCCTCTCCGCGAAGCTTCTCGGGATGAAGGCGACCATCGTGATGCCCTCCGATGCCCCGGCGGCAAAGCTCTCCGCGACGCGCGCGTACGGCGCGGAGATCGTCCTCTACGACCGCTACAAGGAGAGCCGCGACGAGATCGGCTCCCGGCTGGTGAGCGAAAGGGGCGCCCTGCTCGTTCCGCCCTTTGACGATTACGAGATCATGGCGGGGCAGGCGACTGCGGCGGTGGAGCTCCTCGAAGAAGTTCCCGATCTCGACGCGATCGTCGTGCCCGTTTCGGGCGGCGGCCTCATCGCCGGATGCTCGGTTGCCGCGCGCAGGATGAGCCCGCGCGTGGCGGTTTACGGGACCGAGCCGGAGGAAGGATCCGACACGGCGCAGTCGCTCGCGCGAGGCGAGCGCGTCTCGATCGAGATCCCGCACACGATCGCCGACGGGCTGCAGGTCGCGAGTCCGGGGAAACTCACGTTCCCGATCGTTCAGAAGAACGTGGACGGCGTGCTGCTCGTCTCCGACGACGAGCTCGTCGAGACGCTCTGCTTCATCCTCGAGCGGATGAAGGTGCTGGTCGAGCCGTCGGGAGTCGCCGGCGCCGCCGCCGTGCGCCACCGCAAGGCGGATTTCGCGGGAAAAAAGGTGGGCGTGATCCTGTCCGGGGGCAACGTCGACCGCGACAAGCTCGCCGCGTACCTGCTGCAATCGGCCGGCGCGAGCGCATGAAGGGGCTGCGAGCCCGCTGCGGACTCGCGACGGCGCTGCTGCTGGCGGCGCGGGTGGCGGCCGCGCACGATTTCTGGATCGAGCCGTCCACGTTCCGCCCCGCGCCGGGGGAGGACTTCACCGTGGCGCTCCGGGTCGGCGAGCACTTTCGCGGCGAGCCCGTCCCCCGCGACGAGCGGCGGATCAAACGCTTCTTCCTCGTTTCGAACCGCGGCGAGTCCCCGATCCCGGGCCTGCCCGGCTCCGACCCAGCCGGTTTTGCGAAGGCGGACGACGCGGGCGTGATCGCGATCGGCTACCGCAGCGACCGCTCGCCCGTCATGCTCGAGGCCGCGAAGTTCGAGAAATACCTCACGGACGAGGGGCTCGAGACCGTGATCGCGGAGCGCGGGCGTCGGAAAGAGAGCGACAAGCCGGGCCGCGAGGTCTTTTCGCGCAGTGTCAAGTCGATCGTCGTCGCGGGCCCGCGCGGGCGCGACTTCGACCGCCGGCTCGGCCTCGATTTCGAGATCCTCGTGGAAACGGATCCGGCCGCGTGGCGTCCCGATCCGAAGTCGCCGATGCGGTTTCAGGTTCTCTCCGACGGAAAGCCGTTCGGCGGCGCGCTCGTGAAGGCGATCTGCCGGGACGATCCCGACAGGACTCTGACCGCCCGCAGCGGCCGCAGGGGAGAGGTCTCGATCGTACTTCCGCGCAAGGGCGTGTGGCTCGTCGAAGCCGTCCGGATGGCGCGCGCGCCGAAGGACCTGGACGCCGACTGGGAGAGCGTCTGGACGTCCGTCACGTTTGAGATTCCTTAACGGGGAAATACCCCGACTTGCGCCGCGTTGAAATAGGGCCGTGAGCATCCACCCCCGCCGATACCGCCGCGCCGCCGTCGTGTGTGCGCTCGCCGGTCTCCTCGCCGCCGCCGGCTGCCGGCGCGATGGAGAGTCGCGCGAGCCGGAGGCGTCCGCCAGCGCGAAGCGGTACCCGTTCCACGGGATTGTCCGCGACGTGAAGAACGGAGGCACCGACCTCACCGTCGAGCACGACGCGATCCCCGGCTTCATGGGCGCCATGACGATGGTCTTTCCGGTGCGCGCGCCTCTCGAGGTGCGCGCCGCGATCGCGCCCGGCGACGAGATCGACGCGACGCTGGTGGCCGAGGAGAGCCGCTACTGGATCGAGGGGATCCGGCGGCGCCGCAGCGTTCCCGGTTCGCGCCGCCTCATTCCCACGGCGCCGCCGGCGGAGCCCGCTCCGGCCGGCTCCGTGACTCCCGTTCCGAACAACAGCGTGTCGATCGGGCAAAAGGTGCCCGACTTCGAGCTCACGGACCAGACGAACCACCGCGTGAAGCTCTCGTCGCTGCGCGGCGAGCCGGTTGCGGTCACGTTCCTCTACACGCGATGCCCGGTCGCCACGGCGTGCCCGATGACGACGGCCAAGTTTTCGCGGCTGTCCTCGATACTCGCGCAGAAGGGGTTCGGCAAGCTTCTCGTCGTGACGGTCGATCCGGAGCACGACACGCCCGCGGTGCTCGCCGATTACGGGAAGAAGGCGGGCGCCGATCCGAGCCGCTGGAAATTCCTGACGGGGGATCCGAAGGCCGTGGCCGACGTGGCTTCCTCCTTCGGCGTCCTCTACTACCCCGATCACGGGCAGGTGGTGCACGGACAGGCGGTGGCGGTGGTCGATCCGGAGGGCCGCCTCTCCTCGATCTACTACGGCGAGTCGTGGGAGCCGGAGCACATCCTCCGGGATCTCGAAAAAGCGAGAAAGGGATGACGATGAAGACGACGGCGGGCGCGCGGACTCGGCTGGCGGCGGGTCTCTGCTTCGGGCTGATCGCGGGAGGCGGCGTGCTGCTCTTCGCGAAGGACACGCAGCCGTCCGCTCTCTACACGGAGTACTGCGTGAAGTGCCACGGCGACGACGGCACGGCGAAGACGCCGAAAGGCAAGCAGCTCATGGCCCGCGACTTCACCGACGCCGAGTGGCAGTCGAGCAAGTCCGACGCCGACCTCATCAAGACGGTCACGAAGGGCGGGGAAGACATGCCTGCCTTCGGTAAGAAGCTCACGAAAGAACAGATCGAGGCGCTCGTGAAAGAGGACGTGAGGGGTTTCGGGAAAAAACGCTGACAGCTGACAGGTGACAGCCGTCAGCTACACTTTCCCCACGTGATCACGCTCGCGCGGGCGATCGGCCGATTCGAGTCGTACCTCGCCGATGAGCGGCGCTTCTCTCCCCGAACGGTCCTCGCGTACCGCCAGGACCTCGACCGGTTCGCCGATTTCTGGCAGCGCGAGTTCGGCGAAGCGGAGGCGGACAGGACCCCGCTCACGAAAATCGACACGCTTTCGGTGCGCTCGCACCTCGCTTCGCTTCACCGCGCGAAGCTCTCCAACCGATCGCTCGCCCGGCATCTCTCGACACTGCGTTCCTTCTTCCGGTGGGCCTGCCGGGAAGGGCACCTCGAGCGCAATCCGGCGAAGGGGCTGCCTTCTCCGAGGGTTCCTCGCAGCCTGCCGCGGGCGCTCACGCTCGCCGACACGGAATCGCTGCTCGAGACGGAGGACGAGGGACTCCTGCCCGAGCGGGAACGCGCCCTCTTCGAGCTGCTCTACGCGACCGGACTCCGTGTCTCCGAAGCGGCCGCGCTCGACGTCGAGGACGTGGACCTCTCCGCGCGGATGCTTCGCGCGCAGGGCAAGGGCGGCAAGGAGCGAATCGTCCCGTTCGGGGAGACGGCGGAAGACGCGCTGCGAGCCTGGCTGCCGGTGCGAAGGGAGTTGCGGGCTCCTCACCCCCCCGCCCCTCTCCTGCCAGGAGAGGGGAGCCGCCCGTCAGCTGGCGGCGAGCCGCTCTTCGTCAACTCACGCGGCGGGCGGCTGACGACGCGTTCGATGGCTCGCGTGTTGAAGCGCCGGCTGCGGGCGGCGGGGCTTCCCGCGCAGATCTCTCCGCACGCGCTGCGCCACACGTTCGCGACGCATCTCCTCCAGTCGGGAGCCGACCTGCGCTCGATCCAGGAGCTCCTCGGTCACGCGTCCCTTTCGACGACGCAGAAGTACACGCACCTCGATGCGGCGCGGCTGCGCGACGTGTATCGCCGCGCCCATCCCCGCGCATGAGCCGGGTGGCGGGCTGCTTCGCCGCGTTTCTGTCGGTGGCAGTCGCGCCGCCGGCACCGTCTCCGTCGCCTGCGCCCTCCGGCGCGGGAGTGGTCCTCGCGGAGATCGACCGCCGCGTCCGCGCGGAGTTCTGGGACCCGAAGCTGAAGGGAGCCGCGTGGGGAGCGGCGGTGGAACACGCGTCGCGCGACCTCCCGAACGCGGCGACCGATGCGGAGCGTGACGCCGTATTCGACCGGCTTCTCGCCGTGCTCGACGACTCGCACACCTTCCGCGTGCCCGCGGGCCGGCTGCCCGAGAAGGACTGGGCGACGGCGGGCCTGCGGATCGGCAGGTCCGGAGACGGATGCGCCGTCAAGGGAGTTCTGCCCGGTGGCTCGGCGGAGCGAGCCGGTCTGAAGGTGGGCGACGCCGTGGTATCGGTCGGCGGAAGACCCTGCGGGGGGCCGCAGCGCATGACCTTTCGCGACCTCTTCCTCTCGCTCGAAGGCCAGCCTCGCGGATCGGTCGAAGTCATCTGGCGGGCGCCGGGAGCCGCCAGCCGCACGGCGCAGCTGCCGCTCGAGCCGGAGCCCGCGGGCGACGCTCTCGTCTGGAAGAGCGCGCGCGTGATCCGCCGCGGCGGCCGCGCGTGGGGCTACCTCCGGATCTGGGGAATGTCCGCGGAGACGGCGCTCGCGGTGGTGGATCTGCTCTCCGACCGGGTGGAGGCGGCGCGCGCGAGCAGCGCGCTCGCCGGGTTCGACGCGATCGAAGGGCTTCTCCTCGACGTCCGGGGCAACAGCGGAGGCTACGAGCCGGACATCCTGACCACTTTCCTGCGAGGGCGCTGGAGCGCGGGCGACTACTGGGTGCGGAGCCGCGACGGCCGGCGGCTCGTTCCGCCCGAGTACAGGCCCCTGCCGGTGGCGCTCCTCGTGAACTCCGGGACGGCGAGCGCGGGCGAGGCTCTCGCGGTGAAGTTCCGCCGCCATGCGATCGGGCCGGTCGTGGGGGAGGAGACGGCAGGGATGCTCTCCGGCGGCGCGAGCTTCGCGCGGCTCTCCGACGGCTCGGGCCTCTGGCTGACCGCGCGCGCCGTGGAAGACGAGGCGGGACGGCCGTGGGAGGGCCGGCCGGTGCGCCCCGATGTCGTGATCGAAGACCGGCCGGGGGAGAAGCCGGGCGACGAGGACCGGATCGTCGAAGGCGCGATCCGCGAGCTCGCCAGAAGGTCGGCAGCCGCTGGTCGGTAGTCGGTAGCCGGCGCTTCCGCTATCCTCGTCTCACATGAAAAAAGAGCAGTGGCACTCCACCACGGTGGTCTGCGTCCGCCACGGCGGCAAAGTGGCGATGGCTTCCGACGGCCAGGTCACGCTCGGGACGACCGTCATGAAGCACACGGCGGCGAAGATCCGCCGGCTGAAGGGCGGCGACGTCATCGCGGGATTCGCCGGCTCCTCCGCGGACGCCTTCGCGCTCTTCTCCCGCTTCGAGTCGAAGCTCGAGGAGCACCGCGGCAACCTCGAGCGCTCCGCGATCGAGCTGGCGAAGGACTGGCGGACGGACAAGATGCTCCGGCAGCTCGAAGCTCTTCTGATCGTCGCCGACAAATCGACTTCGCTCCTCTTGTCCGGCACTGGAGACCTCATCTCTCCCGACGAGGGCGTCCTGGCTGTCGGCTCGGGCGGGCCCTACGCGCTTGCCGCGGCGCGCGCACTGCTCAAGCATCGGAGCGACATGACGGCGGGCCAGGTCGCCCGAGAGGCGCTCCTCGTCGCCTCGACGATCGACATCTACACGAACGACAAGGTGACGCTGGAGGAGCTGTGAGGAGACACGGACTCGATCGCCGCCTCACCCCCCCGCCCCTCTCCACGACGTGGAGAGGGGAGCTACGCCCTCCCCTGTGACTCGAGCGTCGCTTGGAGCGGTCTAGAATCCGGTCATGGTTTTCCTGATGCCCGGCGAAAAAGCCGAGGCGCCCGCGCAGGCGTCTCCGGGCTCGAAGACGCCTCGCGAGATCGTCGGGGAGCTCGACAAGTACGTCATCGGCCAGCGCAAGGCGAAGAAGGCCGTCGCCGTCGCGCTGCGCAACCGGTGGCGGCGCCAGCAGCTCGATCCGGAGATGTCG
>DASQJK010000271.1:0-12758 GCA_035631095.1 Thermoanaerobaculia bacterium | reverse complement strand
TGTTCCACCGTGTCTTCGACGAGGTCGGCGCCGAGTACCCGGACATCGAGAAGGAGCACTGGATCGTCGACATCGGCGCGGCGAAGCTCGCCGACACTCCGGAGGCCTTCGACGTGATCGTGATGCCGAACCTCTACGGAGACATCCTCTCTGACGTCGCGGCGCAGATCGCGGGCTCCGTCGGCCTCGCGGGCTCGGCCAACATCGGCGCGCGGTGCGCGATGTTCGAAGCGATCCACGGGTCCGCACCGAGGCGCGCCGGCCAGAACCTCGCCAACCCTTCCGGACTCCTGCTCGGCGGGGTCATGATGCTCGTGCACATCGGGATGCCGGAAGTCGCGGCGCGCGTGCACAACGCATGGCTGAAAACGATGGAAGACGGGGTCCACACCTACGACGTCTACGCCGAGGGGGTCAGCCGGCAGAAGGTCGGGACGAAGGAATTCGCGCAGGCTGTCGTCGACCGGCTCGGTCAGGTCCCCGAGAAGCTCAAAGCCGCGAAGTACTCCACTGCACCGCGCCGCGACGTACCGATCGAGAACGGGCCGCCTCCGCGCGTCGACCGCAAGGACGTCGTCGGCGTGGACGTCTTCATCGACTGGCCGACCGGCACACCGGACGAGCTCGGCAGGAAGATCCAGGCTGCCGCCGGCGGCGGGCTCAAGCCCACGATGATCACGAGCCGCGGCCTGAAAGTATGGCCTGACGGCTTCCCGGAGACGTTCACCTCCGACAACTTCCGCTGCCGCTTCATGGCCGAGCCGGGAGCGCCGTCGCTCGGCTCCCGCGACATCATCGGCCTGCTCGAACGGGTCGCCGCGGCGGGACTCGTGTTCGGGAAGATCGAGACGCTGGCGGTGTACGACGGGGAAAAGGGGTACTCGCTCGGGCAGGGGGAGTAAAGCGGGCCGAAAGGCGCGCGCCGAGCCCTCTACCGCAGGTCGAACACCAGGACCTCAGCGTTCTTTCCGTTGGCGAGCTCGAGCCGCTCCTCGCGGCTGACGGCGGCGCCGTCTCCCGATTCGAGGCGGCGCCCGTTGAGGTCGAGGGAGCCGCGCGCGACCTGAACCCATGCCGACCGGCCGGGCCGTACGTCGATGGACGCCTTCTCCGCGCCGTCGAGGAGCGCAGTCGAGAGGCTCACGTCCTGATGGATCGTCACGGAGCCGTCACGGCCGTCCGGCGAAGCGATCACGCGGAGCCTTCCCCGCCGTTCCGCCTCGGGGAACTCCTTCTGCTCGTAGGAAGGCGCGAGTCCGTTTCGCTCCGGAAAAATCCAGATCTGCAGAAAATGAAGCGGCTTTTGGCCGGACGGATTGCGCTCGGAGTGCCGCACTCCCGTGCCGGCGCTCATGCGCTGGAGCTCTCCCGGCCGGATGACCGAGCCGTTGCCCATGCTGTCGCGGTGCTCGAGCTCTCCCGCGAGAACCCACGAAAGAATTTCCATGTCCCGGTGAGAGTGTGTCGGGAACCCTTCGCCCGGCGTCACGCGGTCCTCGTTCAGCACGCGCAGGTCGCGGAAGCCCATGTGCGCGGGGTCGTGGTAGTCGGCAAACGAAAAAGTGTGCTTCGTGTCGAGCCAGCCGTGGTTGGCGCCACCCCGCTCGGCGCTTCGCCGAACCGTGATCATCGAGCCCTCCAGACCGCCATCTACGCGGCGGCCGGTCCTCCGGATTCAGGGCGGCAGTGACGGGTCACCATCGCGATCAGAGTTCCGAGCGGTACGGGCTTGCTGAGCCAGGCGCCCGAGGGCACTCCGAGGCTTTCCGCCTCCTCCGCGAGGTTCGGGGCGGCGGAGAGGACGACCACCGGGATCGCCGCGAACCGGGAGTCCGTGCGCTGCGCCGCCCGGAATTGCCAGCCGTTCATTCGCGGCATCGTGAGGTCGAGGAGGATCAGCGAGGGCCGGACGCCCGAGGACCGGCCGAGCAGGTCCAGGGCCTCGAGCCCGTCCGCCGCCGAGGCGACGGCGAAACCCTCGTCGCTCAAAGCGTCGCAGAGGACCTCTCGCAGCGCCTCGTCGTCTTCGACGATGAGCACCCGCCGAACGCCTGCCGCGGGAGCGCTCACGCGAGCTCCGCGCCGGCGCGGCGCTTTTCCGGCGCGGCGGCCGTCTGCGTCTGCAGCTGCACTCTCGGGAGCTCGACGGCGAAGCTCGAGCCTTCGCCGGCGGCGCTTCGGACGCGGATGGAGCCGCCGAGCGCGTCGACGATCTGCCTCACGATCCAGAGCCCGAGTCCGAGCCCGCCGTAGTGGCGCCCCGAGACCGCCCGCTCGAAGCGGTCGAAAATCCGGCTCTGGTGCTCCGGCGGGATGCCGATCCCGTGGTCGCGGACCTCGAGCCGCACGGCGTCGGGCGTCCCGCTCACAGCGATCTCGATCGGCTGACCGGCGCCGTACTTCATGGCGTTCGAGAGGAGATTCGTGACGATCTGGTCGAGGCGAAGACGATCCCACGTACCGCGCTGCGGCTCGAGACCGCTGACGGTGAGGCGGCACCCCGCTCTGGCGAGCGGCTCCTCGAACCGCGCGGTGACTTCCCGGATGACGGAGGAAAGGTCGACGTCCTCGAGGTGGAGGTCGAGGCGACCGCCGGTGATGCGGGAGATGTCGAGCAGGTCGTTGATCAACGCGGTCAGGCGCTCCACCTGGCGTTCCGCGGCGGCGAGACGCGTCGACAGTCCGTCGGTGGAGCCCCCGTCCGCGCGGCGCAGCAGGCTCTGGATCTGGAGCTGCAGCGTCGTGATGGGAGTCTTCAGCTCGTGGGACGCGATCGACAGAAAATCGTCCCGCACGCGGATGGCGTCGTGCGCCTCCGCATGAAGTCGGGCGTTGTCGATCGCGAGCCCGGCCCGGTAGGCGAGCGCCTCGCCGAGCGCCAGATCGTCTGGCTCGTAGCGGCGATTCGTCTCGGCGGCGACGAAGGTGATCGTTCCGAGGGTCCGCCCGCGGACCTGGAGCGGAACGCACATGTAGGAACGGAACCCGAGCCCTTTCAGGATCTCGTAGTGCTCGTCGTCTTTCGCGAAGTCTCGAATCATCTCGTCACGGATCTCCGCTCCGAGCTCCGGCTCGCCCGTCTTCAGCACGTGAGGCGGCCCATACGGCTGGTCGGGCTCGTAAGGATAAGTCCGGTTCACGCGCCGGAAGAGGTCCGCGCGCGAGGAGTCCGGGTGCACGATCGCCACGCTGTCCACGGTGCCGTCCGGCAGGAGCATATCCACCATGCACCAGTCCGCGATCTCCGGAACCGCGAGCCGCGCGACCCTCGCGAGGGTCTGCCGGTAATCGAGCGACGAGGCCAGAATCTCGCTCGCCCGTGCGAGAAATGCCGAGCGCTGCTCGTGCCACTCGGCCGCGGCGCGCTCCTGGTGGACCATTTCGAAAAGGCGCGCGTTCTCCATCGCGACTCCGGCGCGCACCGCGAGATCTTCGGCGAGGCGCAGGTCTTCCGCCGTGAAGTGCCGGCCCGACTCGGCGCTCAGGAAAGTCACTATGCCGACGATGCCCTGCGCGTTGCGGATCGCGACGGTCATCGCGGAGACGATGTTCATTTCCCGCAGGGTGTCGAACGCGTGGGGCGTCCGGGCGATCGTTCGAAGCATGTCGTCGGTCACCCACGCGAGAAGCTCCGATTCGCCGGATCGGAGCACCTGCGGCGGCCCGAGCCTCGCCTGCGGGTCGAGGAGACCCTGCTCTTCGAGGCGGCGGGCGACCTCCGCGCGCGCCGGGTTCGAGTAGCTGACCGCCACGCGGCGGAAAACGCCGTCCGGAATCACGTCGATGAGGCACCAGTCGGAGATGTCCGGCACGGCGAGCCTGGAGACCGCCTGTAAGGTGGACCGGTAGTCGAGCGACTGAGCCAGGGCTTCGCTCGCGTGGGCGAGGTACGCCGAGCGGCGCTGCGCCGCCTCCGCGACGGCCCTCGCCTCTCGCTCGCGCTTCAAGAGCTCGACGCGCTCGGCCTCGACGCGTTTGCTCGCGGTGACGTCCAGAGCGAACATGACGGCGCGGCCTTCGGATCCGGGAAGAAGGGACCCGCCGATCAGAACGCTCCTTCTCTCGCCGCCGGGAAGAACGTATTCCTTTTCGTAGGGCCGGGCGACCCCCGTCGTGCGGATTTCCTCGAGAGCGTGCTCGTCCGCGGCGAGGGACTCCGGAGCGGTCATCCGGGTCCAGTTGACTTCTCCCGATTCGAGCTCTCGCCGGGTGTGGCCGACCATCTCCAGAAAGGCGTCGTTGGCGTCGAGGATCTTCCCCGTCAGATCCGGGAAACAGATCCCGATCATCCCGGAGTCGTAGAGCGGTCGGAATCTCGCTTCGCTTTCGGCCAGCGCGGCCGCCGCCGCTTCGGTGCGGAGCCGCTCGGCGCGTTCCGCTTCGTACACGGCGTCGAACCGGCGGATGAGACGCGCGGAGAAGACGAGGGTGGAGGCGAACGCGAGGATGGCGATTCCCGTCAGGACCGCGAAGGAAAGCTCTCCCCGCTGCCGCGCTCGAGCTTCGGCCCTCCGCAGCGACTGCTCCCGTGTCTCGAGGAACCCTCTCGTGGCGTCGAGAACGGGGTCGCGCGCGCGAAGGCTCTCGAAGAAAGCCTTCGAGATGTCGGCGTCCGATCCGCCGCCGCGCCGGAGCGCGACCGCCGCCGAGACGGCCTTCTGGTGCGCCGTCTCTGCCTCGTGGACGGCGCGCAGGCTCCGGAGATCCTCCGGGCGGGCGCGTTGCTCGACGCGCGCCAGCTCGGCGAGCGCCTCCGTTCGCGCGACGACCAGATGGTGGAGAGCCGAGTCGTCTTTCTCCAGGAGGTACGCGCGCGCGGCGACGAGCTTGCGGTTGAAAGCCGCCTGGAAGCGTCCGAACGCCACCACGTCCTGCGCCTGCAGGAGAGAGGAGTGCGCGTCCGTCACGGCCCACCGGAGGATGACGAGCGCGATGGCTCCGACGAGAAGGACGAGCAGCGCGGCGAGGGTGAGGCCGCGCCTTCCCATCCGCCGATATGACTCGGGAGATATGTCGAGCGGGCGGGTCGTCTCCCGCGCGCTCAGGGGAACAGCCGGATCCATCTAGAGGAGAAGGTATCGCGAAAGGAATCGGGTCATTCGGAGGTCGCGTGCGCCTCGGCGGGGTCGGCGTACCCTTCGGCGGTCTCGTGCCCGCCGTGGTAGCCGGCGGCGTCCGGGCGCGCGATGCGCGACTGCGCCACGATCTTCGGGACGGAGAGCCCGCGGAAGTCCTCGAGGGTCTTCCATCCCCGGCTCGCGTTCCGCTCCAGGAAATCGCCGTAGTCGCGCAGGAGCGCCTTGATCACGTTGGGACCGACGGCGCGGTCGAGCATCGCGGCGGTGCAGACCTGCACCGTACCGCAGCCGAGGAGGAAGTAGTTGAGCGCGTGCTCGAACGTCGCGATCCCGCCGATCCCGGAGAAGCTCTTTTCCGGGAACGCGCGCGTCATCTGCGCCATCTTCGCGAGCGAGAGAGGAAGGATCGCCGGCCCTCCAAGCCCTCCCGTCGATACCAGGCCATCCACGTTCACCTCGAACTCGAGCGTTTCGGGATCGACGAGCGGAAGCGAGGTGAACGTATTGGAGGAGGAGATGGCATCCGCGCCTCCGAGAAAAGCCGCGCCGGCCTCGATGACGATGTCCGTCGTCGACGGCGTGAGCTTCGCCCAGACGGGGATCCGGGCGACCTGCTTGACCACCTGTGTCACGACGGAGACGAGCTCCCGATCCTTCCCGATGTTCGATCCCATGTCCTGGCGGTCCATGTGCGGGCACGAGAGGTTCAACTCGAGAGCGTCCGCCCCTTCCTCCTGGCAGACCTTTGCGAGCGTCTGCCAGTGGGAGAGCTCCGTCTCGCTGCCCGAGCCGGCCATGATCGACGCGACGAGGATCTTCTTCGGATGCGCCTTCTTGATGCGGGCGATCCGCGGCGCCCACCAGTCCAGGGTCTTGTCGGAGATGAGCTCCCAGTTCCACGAGGAGTGCAACGCGGTCCCCGGCCTCTTGCGCATCGACACGCGGGGCGAGTCGACGTCGGACCTCAGGAACATCGTCTTCGGCCCGCGCACGTTGACGACGGGGTGGAGGCCGATGGTCTTCGTGACCACGCCGCCCCATCCGGCGTCGAACGCCCTCAGGATGTTCGCCTCGGACTCGGTCGGGGGCGCGGAGGAGAGCAGGAAGGGATTCTCGAACCGGATCCCCGTGAAGGTCACCGATACATCGGCCATGGGAAGCCTCCCTGGAGCCAAAGGGAAATTCTACGCCTCCGGAAGAACAGAGGACGCAGGTCGTAGGAGGTAGGTGGTAGCCAATGACCCAGCCCGGCTACCACCCAGCGCCTACCACCTACCACCAACCACCCACCACCCATCACCCGTCACCCGTCACCCGTCACCTGTCACCTGACACGTGTCTGCTTGAGAGATATCCTCTCCCTTCCACTAGGAGGTCCTCATGTCGGGTACCGCGATTTCGGAAGGAAAGGCCCGCGGCGAGAGCACCTCGGACGCTCCCCTCCTTCCCAATTTCATCGGCGGCCGCTGGGTCCAGTCGGCGGCCCGCGAGTTTCAGAACGTCACCAACCCGGCCCGCGGAGAAGTGATCGCACGCGCGCCGCTTTCTTCCCGCGAGGAGGTCGACCAGGCCGTCTCCGCCGCGCGAAGGGCGTTCCCGGCGTGGCGCGATACCCCGCCGGTCGCGCGCGCGCAGGTCCTCTTCCGCTTCAAGGCCCTGCTCGAGGAGCACTTCGAGGAGCTCGCGCGCACCGTGACGACCGAGCACGGCAAGACGCTCGACGAGGCGCGCGGCAGCGTCCGCCGCGGGATCGAGTGCGTCGAGGTCGCGTGCGGAACGCCTTCCCTCGCGATGGGCTACGGGCTCGAGAACATTTCGTCGGGTATCGACTGCCAGGTCATCCGGCAGCCCGTCGGCGTCTGCGCCGCGATCGCTCCCTTCAATTTTCCGGCGATGGTGCCGCTCTGGTTTCTCCCCTTCGCGATCGCGACGGGCAACACGATCGTGGTGAAGCCTTCCGAGCAGGTGCCGCTCTCCCAGAAGCGGATGATCGAGCTCCTCGAGAAGTGCGGCGTCCCCCCCGGAGTGGTGAACCTCGTCAACGGGGGCCGGGAAGTCGTCGAAGCGATCTGCGACCATCCGGGAATTGCGGCGGTCTCCTTCGTCGGCTCGACTCCGGTTGCCCGCGCCGTGTACCGCCGCGCCACCCACGCGGGCAAGCGGGTCCAGGCCCTCGGGGGCGCGAAGAACTTCGTCATCGTGATGCCCGACACGAACTGGGATCGGGCCATCCCCGTCATCACGGAGTCTTTCTACGGGTGCGCCGGCGAGCGTTGCCTCGCGGGGAGCGTTCTCGTTCCCGTCGGCGAGGCGCACGGTGTCGCCCGGGAGCGCCTGACCGAGTCGGCGCGGGCCCTTAAGGTCGGCGACGGCGCCGACGAGGGAGTCGGGATGGGCCCCGTCATCAGCGGCCGCCACCGCGACAAGGTGCGGGAGTACATCGACAAGGGCGTAGCGGAAGGGGCGGAGCTCCTT
Organism: Thermoanaerobaculia bacterium; assembly: GCA_035631095.1. Classification (GTDB taxonomy): domain Bacteria; phylum Acidobacteriota; class Thermoanaerobaculia; order UBA5066; family Gp7-AA6; genus JALYUA01. The sequence continues at coordinate 5,205 of DASQJK010000271.1, read as the reverse complement.
CTCGACGGGCGCCCGATCCGGGTGCCGGGTCGCGAGTCCGGTTATTTCGTCGGGCCGACGGTTTTCGATCGCGTGTCGCCGCAGATGACGATCGGCCGGGAGGAGATTTTCGGGCCCGTCGCCTCCATCACGCCCGTCAAGACCCTGGAAGAGGCCATCGAAGTCATGCACGCTCACCCGAACGCCAACGCCACGTCCATCTTCACCTCGAGCGGAAAGGCCGCGCGCGAGTTCGCGAGGCATGCGTCGGCGTCCATGGTCGGAGTCAACATCGGCGTCGCCTCCCCGATGGCGTACTTTCCCTTCGGAGGAGCCAAGGACAGCTTCTTCGGCGACCTGAAGGTGCACGGCCGCGACGCGTTCGAGTTCTACACCGACAAGAAGGTCGTTATTTCCCGATGGTTCTGAGCTACCGACTACCGACTACCGACTACCGACTACCGACCAGGAGTTCATGATGCCCCGTAAGATTCTCGGCGGCCTGATCCAGTGCGCCAATCCGATCGCGGACGCGAGCGCGCCCGTCGACAAGATCTCCGACGCCGCGATCGACGCGCACATCCCCTTCATCGAAGAAGCGGGCAAGCGCGGCGTTCAGATTCTCGGTCTCCAGGAAGTCTTCAACGGCCCGTATTTCTGCCCGTCGCAGGACGCGCGGTGGTACGACATGGCGGAGCCGGTCCCGGGGCCCACGACCGAGCGCCTCGCGCAGTACGCGAAGAAGTACCGGATGGCGATGGTGATCCCCGTCTACGAGCGCGAGCAGGCGGGCGTGTACTACAACACCGCAGCCGTCTACGACGCGGACGGCTCGTACCTCGGCAAATACCGGAAGAACCACATCCCGCACACGTCCGGTTTCTGGGAGAAGTACTTCTTCAAGCCGGGCAACCTCGGCTACCCGGTCTTCCAGACACGCTACGGCAAGGTCGGCGTGTACATCTGCTACGACCGGCACTTCCCGGAAGGCGCGCGGCTGCTCGGATTGAACGGCGCGGAGATCGTCTTCAACCCGTCGGCGACGGTCGCCGGCCTCTCGCAGTACCTCTGGAAGCTCGAGCAGCCGGCGCACGCCGTAGCGAACGGCTACTTCATGGCGTGCAGCAACCGCGTGGGCACGGAAGCGCCCTGGAACATCGGCAAGTTCTACGGGTCGTCGTACTTCGTCGACCCGCGCGGGAACTTCCTGGCGGTGGGCTCCGAGGACAAGAATGAGCTCGTCACGGCCGAGATGGACCTCGACATGATCGAGGAGGTTCGCCGCGTGTGGCAGTTCTATCGGGACCGCCGGCCGGAGACCTACACGCCCATGGCCGAGCTCGTCTGATCCGGCGCGATCTCTCATGAGCCGAACCCTCATCCGGAACGGGACGATCGTCACGGCGTCGGACACGTACCGGGGCGACGTCTACGTCGAGGACGAGAAGATCTCGGCAGTGGGGACCTCGCTGCCCATGCAGGCGGACCGCACCATCGACGCATCCGGCAAGTACGTGATCCCCGGAGGCATCGACGTGCACACGCACCTCGACATGCCGTTCGGGGGAACGACGTCCGCGGACGACTTCGAATCGGGCACGATCGCCGCGGCGCACGGCGGGACGACTTCGATCGTCGATTTCGCGATCCAGTACCGCGGCCAGACCCTCCGCCACGCGCAGGACGCCTGGATGAAGAAGGCGGAGGGCAAGGCGGCCATCGACTACGGCTTCCACATGATCGTGACGGAGCTCACGGACGCCGTCGAGAAGGAGATGGACGCGCTCGTCGCGGACGGCATCACGTCGTTCAAGCTCTTCATGGCCTACCCCGGCGTATTCATGCTGGACGACGCGTCGATCTTCCGCGCGCTGCTGCGGACGCGCGAGAACGGCGGAACCATCTGCATGCACGCCGAGAACGGCGGCGTGATCGACGTCCTCGTCCAGCGCGCGCTCGCGGCCGGGCAGCGCGCTCCGAAGTACCACGCCCTGACGCGCCCCGCCCGCGCCGAAGCGGAAGCCACGCACCGCGCGATCGCGCTCTCCGAGATCGCGGGCGTCCCGATCTACATCGTCCATCTCTCCGCGGGCGAGGCCCTCGAAATGGTGACGGAGGCGAGGGATCGCGGGCTGCCGGCCTACGCGGAGACCTGCCCGCAGTACCTCTTCCTCTCCTACGCCAACTACGAGGAGCCGGGCTTCGAAGGATCGAAGTACGTCATGAGCCCGCCGCTTCGCGCCGCGGGAAACGAGGAGCGGCTGTGGCGGGGGCTCGCCGGCAACGATCTGCAGGCCGTATCGACCGACCACTGCCCGTTCTGCATGAAGCAGAAGGAGCTCGGCATCGACGACTTCTCGAAGATCCCCAACGGCGCTCCGGGCATCGAGACCCGGATGAGCCTCGTCTGGGACGGCGGCGTGCGCACGGGCCGCATCTCGCCGAACCGTTTCGTCGAGATCACGTCGGCCTCGCCGGCGAAGATCTTCGGCCTGTTCCCGAGAAAGGGAACGATCGCGCCCGGCTCCGACGCGGACGTCGTGGTCTTCGACCCCGAGAAGAAGGTCACGCTATCGGCGAAGACGCTCCACATGAAAGTCGACTACAACCCGTACGAGGGCCGGCAGGTGACGGGCGCGGCGGACACCGTGCTCTCGCGCGGCCGGGTCATCGTCGAAGGCGGAAAATTCACCGGAAAAGCCGGCGCGGGGTCATTTCTCAAACGCAATCCGAGGAGCGTGTGATGTCTTCCACTCAATCACCCGATCAGCCGATCACCCGATCACGCGATGGAGACTCGAAACCCCGTCGGGCGCTGAACCCGACGTCGCCGCTGACGGCTTCGGTGAGACAGAAGCACCAGGAATTCATGCTGCCGGCCACCATCCAGTACTACAAGGACACGCCGGTCCTCACGGAAGGCAAGGGCCTTCGGATTCGGGACGCCGACGGCAACGAGTACCTCGATTTCTTCGGCGGGATCCTCACGGTCTCCGTGGGACACGCCAACGAGCGCGTCAATGCGGCGGTCCGCGCCCAGATCGACCGGCTCTCGCACATCTCGTCTCTCTACCCGTCGCTGCCCGTCGTCGAGCTCGCCGAGCGGCTCGCGCGGCTGGCGCCCGGCAACCTCAAGCAGACGTGCTTCACCGCGTCGGGGACGGAAGCGGACGAGACGGCGGTGATGCTGGCCGAGCTCTTCACCGGCTCGACGGAGTTCGTCGCGCTGCGGCACGGCTACTCGGGGCGGTCGACGCTCGCTCAGTCGATGACGGGAGTGTCCGGATGGCGCGCGCTGCCGACGATGGTTCCGGGTGTCAAGCACGCGGTCTCGCCCTACTGCTACCGGTGCCCGCTCAAGCTGACGTACCCCTCCTGCGGGATCGCGTGCGCGAAGGACATCGACGAGCTCATCCGGACGACGACGACGGGCCGGGTCGCCGCTTTCATCGCCGAGCCCATCCAGGGAGTGGGCGGCTTCATCACCCCCCCGCCGGAGTACTTCGAGATCGCCGTGTCGATCATCCGCAAGTTCGGCGGGGTGTTCATCTGCGACGAGGTCCAGACGGGTTTCGGCCGCACGGGCGGCACGATGTGGGGCATCGAGCACTGGGGCGTGCAGCCCGACATCATGACCGCCGCCAAGGGCATCGCCAACGGCCTTCCTCTCGGCATGACGATCGCGACGCCGGAGATCGCGGCATCGCTGAAGGCGCTCACGATCTCGACCTTCGGCGGCAATCCCGTCTCGACGGCCGCCGCAAACGCGACGATCCAGATCATCGAAGAGGAAGACCTTCCCGGCAACGCCGCGCGCATGGGAGCGCTCCTCCGTGCCGGGCTCGAAGACCTTCGCGCGCGGTTCCCCCATTCGATCGGCGACGTCCGGGGAATGGGATTGATGCAGGGCGTCGAGCTCGTTGCCGACGAGATGGCCGGCGACCGCACTCCCGACGCGGCGATGACGAACCGGGTATTCGAAGAAGCGCGGCAGCGGGGCCTTCTCATCGGCAAAGGCGGTCTCTACGGCAACTGCTTCCGGATCGCCCCGGCCCTGAACGTCGCGGCTTCGGACGTCCACGAAGCGATCGAGATCCTGCGGGAGTCGTTCGCCGCCGCCGGAGCGCGCTGAACGGGTGAAAGGGGCGAAACCGCGCGGCGCCGGCAGGTCGTCCGTCGGCCGGAGGGTTCCCCGCAAGGAGGGAATCTCGAAGGTCACGGGAGCCGCGCGCTACGTCGATGACCTGACGTTCCCGGGGATGCTGCACGGGACGACGGTGCGCTCGACGATCCCTCGCGGCGAGATCGCCGGCATCCGCTTCGAGTTCGATCGCGCCGGGTGGATCGCCGCGGACTGGAGGGACATTCCGGGAAAGAACGTCGTCGCTCTGATCGAGGACGACCAACCCTGCCTCGCGGAGCGGCGAGTGAACCACGTCGCGGAGCCGATACTCCTTCTCGCGCACGAGAACCGGGAGGCGCTGCCCGGCGCGAGAGTCACGGTGGATTACCGGGCCGAAGAGCCGCTCTACGATCCCGCGGCGTCCCCCAGGACGTTCAAGTCCATCTCGATCGAGAAGGGCGATCTCGCCCGCGGCTTCTCCCGCGCGGATCTCGTCGTCGAAGGCGAGTACCGGACGGGCCATCAGGAGCAGCTCTACATCGAGCCCAACGGCGTGATCGCCGTTCCCGTGGATGGGGGCATCACCCTGTACGGCTCGCTCCAGTGCCCCTACTACGTGCACAAGGCTCTCGTCGTCCTGCTGGGGCTTCCTCCGGAGAAAGTGCGCATCGTCCAGACGGAGACGGGCGGAGGTTTCGGGGGCAAGGAAGAGTACCCGTCCCTCATCGCGGGCCACGCGTCGGTCCTCGCGCTCAAGGCGGGACGGCCGGTCAAGATGGTGTACGACCGCGTCGAGGACATGCTGGCGACCACGAAGAGGCACCCCTCGGTCGTGCGCCACCGCACCGGCGTGCGCCGTGACGGCCGCATCGTCGCCATGGACATCGACGTGCTCCTGGACGGAGGCGCATACGCGACGCTCTCTTCCGTCGTGCTCTCCCGGGGCGTGCTCCACGCGACCGGGCCGTACCGCTGCCACGACGTGCGCGTGAACGGCCGCGTCGTGATGACGAACACGCCGCCGAACGGGGCGTTCCGCGGGTTCGGCGCTCCGCAGACGCTCTTCGCGGCGGAGGTCCACGTCGAGCGGATCGCCGAGGCTC
>DASQJK010000270.1:0-2010 GCA_035631095.1 Thermoanaerobaculia bacterium | reverse complement strand
CGAGCGGCGGGCCCCGACAATCTGCGGGGAAAGATCCTCGTCGACCTCGCCAATCCGCTCGACTTCTCGCGTGGGATGCCCCCGACTCTCTTCACCGCCGGGGACGGCGTCTCGCTCGCCGAGCGCATCCAGAGTGAGCTTCCGGAAACCAAGGTCGTCAAGACGCTCAACACGGTCAACGCCAACGTGATGCTCGACCCGGGCCGCGCGGGGGGCGACAGCGACCTCTTCATCGCGGGCAACGACCAGGAGGCGAAGGCGCGGGTCACCGCTTTTCTGAAGGGGTTCGGCTGGAAGCGGGTGCTCGACCTCGGCGATCTTCCTGCGGCGAGAGGTATGGAGGCCTACGTCCTGTTCTGGCTGCAGCTCTTCATGGCCCAGAAGACGCCGGAGTTCAACATCCGGGTGGTGAAGAAAGGTGACAGGTGACGCAGCACGGGGCGCTGCCGTCACCCGCCACCTGAGACCCGGTCACCTTTTCAGTTGATGTCCTTGCCCTCTTCGAGCTGCTTCAGCATGGCCTCGATCGCGTTGCGGTTCTGAGGATTGGGGGCCTGAGGCAGCGCCAGCTTCCCCTCTTCGATGGCTTTCTTGCGATCGCCGACCGCGGCATAGCCGCGCATGAGACCCATGTGGACGGGCCACTGATTCGGAAATTTCCTCGCGTTCAGCTGGAAGACCTTGAGCGCCTCGGCTTTCTTGCCGTCGGTCAGAAGCTGCCGCGCCGCGAAGTGAATCTGGAGCGGCTGAGCGGTCGGATGGTTGATGGCCTTTTCGAAGGTCTTCGCCGCCTCCGCCTCCTTGCCGTTCAGCGCCTGGAGGCGCGAAAGAGTGGCAAGAGTCGCGAAGCTCTCCTCGCCCGGGGAGTAACCGGGTGACCCGTTGACCGCGCGTTCCGCCCACGTCAGCGCCTCGGGAAGGTTCACCTTGTTCTGCGCGCAGTAGGCGGCCGCCTGCTGCCAGTTGGCCGGCGTGAACCCGGACCATTGATGCAGATCCCGGCGCAGGCCGTCCACCCAGAGCTGCGCGACGTTGTCCACCGAGACCGTGAACGGCACCTGCAGCTCTTCCCACTTCAGCGCCGCCGTCACTTTAGCCGGCTCCCTCTCCGTGAACTCGTACGTCAACCACTCGTGGTACTCGCTCTTCGCCGGCTTCGTCGTGACTCGGAGGGCGTCGTTCTTCGCGTCGTACCAGTAGCTTCCCCACGCGCTCGAGTCTTTCGAGAAGACGACCGTCCACTCGTCCTTGCCGGGAATGAAGTGGAGACCGTACGTGCCCGCCGTCAGGGGCTGCCCCTGCACCTTGACGTCCTGGGAGACGGTGAAAAGGGTGTTTTCGTTCGCCCCGCCGCGCCACGGACACGACTTGCACCCGTTTCCGCCGATGTCCGACAGCCCGTAGGGAATGAGTTCTCCCCAGATCTTTCCCTTCCGGTCGTTGGCGCCCCTCACCACGCGCGGGCTCGAATAGTCGATCTTCACCGTGACGGGCCCCAGGGCCTGCGTCACGGACGCCTGCGGGTTGTCGCCGTTGGGAGGAAACGTCAATCCCTGAGCGCCCCAGGCGCTGGCGGAAAGTCCGAACAGGGGAAAAAGAGCGAGCAGCAGCAAACGAGCTCGGCGCGTCATGCGAGACCTCCAGTTTCCGGGAGGTTACGGATGGGACGCCGGAAGGTTTTGTAGGACGTCTACAAAGGCTCTCGCGGGGTAGGCGCCCCCGCCTTACCGGCTGATCCGCGACGCCGTCACGGAAGAGGCGGTGCGGGAAGCGAGCGAGGGAGGCGGTCCTGCCAACCGCCGGTAGCACGGCTCCGGCCGCGAGGACCGGGTTCCGGACGTGTGGCTGCCCGACTGTGAGCAAGTGGGCGTCCGCCGCAGGCTCGCGACGCTTTGCGAACGAACGGGAAGCGGCCGCTTGATCCGGGGCGAGAGTGCCGCCGGCCTCTGTGCGGCGACGGCGGGTCGAGGCGCTGAGGCGAGTCGCATCGACGCGGGGGCGACGCTCGCC
>DASQJK010000269.1:0-4727 GCA_035631095.1 Thermoanaerobaculia bacterium | reverse complement strand
TTCCTCCAATCAGTTCGCTCACGCGGCCGCGCGCGCCGTAGCGGAAACCCCGTCGCGGTCGTACAACCCTCTCTTCCTCTACGGAGGGGTCGGACTGGGCAAGACGCACCTCATGCACGCGATCGCGCACGAGGTCCTCCGCCGCGCTCCCGACACCAAGGTTCACTACCTCTCCGCCGAGCGTTTTCTGAACGAGCTCATCAACGCGCTGCGGTTCGAGAAGATGCACGAGTTCAAGCGGCGTTACCGCGAGCTCGACGTTCTTCTCATGGACGACATCCAGTTCATCGCCGGGAAAGACTCGACCCAGGAGGAGTTCTTCCACACGTTCAACGCGCTGCACGACGCGCAGAAACAGATCGTCGTCACGTCGGACGCGCTGCCCAAGGAGATCCCCACGCTCGAGGAGCGGCTGCGGTCGAGGTTCGAGTGGGGGTTGATCGCCGACATCCAGCCGCCGGACCTCGAGATGAAGGTCGCGATCATCCGCAAGAAGGCGGAGGCGGAGAGGATGGACATCCCCAACGACGTCGCCCTCTTCATCGCCGGAACGGTCAAGTCGAACATCCGCGAGCTCGAGGGCCGGTTGAACCGCGTGCTCGCCTTCGCGTCGCTCACGGGGAAGCCTCTCTCGGTCGAGCTCGCTCGCGAGACCCTGAAGGACATCGTGGGGGCGGAAGAGAACCGCGCCGTGCCGTCCGAAATCATCAAGACGGTCGCCGCGCATTACGGCCTGCGCGTGTCCGACATGAAGGCAAAATCGAACGCGAAGCCGATCGCTTTTCCGCGCCAGGTCGCCATGTACCTCTGCCGGAAACTGACCGGGCTTTCCTATCCCGAGATCGGCAGGCTGTTCAACGACAAGCATCATTCGACGGTCATGCATTCGGTCGAGAAGATCGAGCGGCTGATCGAAGATGACGCGAATTTCCGCAAGGTGGTGGACGCGTTCGTCCAGCCGTATCGCTAGCTCGGGCGCCCTCGCTCGAGTTTTCCGCTTCGGCCTTTTCCGCATGCCATCGAGCGGTCGTTCCCGGCGCGGAAAATCCGGAGACTCTCCGGCGAGCTCCACAGGAAGCGACACGCATTTTCGACCGTGTTCATCGATGTTTTTTTCGTGTCGCGAACGTTGTCCACACTCCTATTGATGCGATCAAATGTGATAGACTTTTTTCTCTTTCCGAAGGGTGGGAATCTCCATGGAATTGACGGTTCGAAGGGGTGATTTCTTGAATGAGCTCACGCTCATGCAGGGAGTCGTCGAGCGGAAAAACACCATCCCGATCCTGTCGAACATCCTCCTGAAGGCGTCCGACGGACACCTCAATTTCACCTCCACCGATCTCGATCTGACCCTGCTTTCGGCGGCCGACGCGAAGGTCTCACGACCGGGGAGCGTGACGGTTCCGGCCCGAAAATTGTTCGACCTCATCCGCAACCTCCCCGAGGCCGACGTCGCGCTGAAGCTGATGGACAACCATTACCTGGGCGTGACCTGCGAGCGCTCGAACTTCCGGCTCGTCGCCCAGCCTGCCGAGGATTTTCCGACCGTGCCGAAGGTCGAGGGAAAAGGGGAAATCTCCTTTCCGCTCGACCTCTGGAAGCGCGTCACGCGAAAGGTCCTCTACGCGGTATCGGCAGAGGAGACGCGCTTCCAGCTGATGGGCGCGCTTCTCAAAGACAAGGGCAAGGAGTTCGAGCTCGTCGCGACGGACGGCCACCGCCTCGCGCTGATCGATTTTCCGAAGAGCGGCACGAAAGGGGAGCTTCCGAACGTCCTCATCCCCAAGAAGGCGGTCGCGGAGATCCTGAAGATGGACGGCGGCGGAGATCTCGTGATCCGCCATTCCGAGAACCACCTGCTCTTTTCCGTCGGCAACCGGCAGCTCATCGCACGGCTCCTCGACGTCAACTTTCCCGATTACGAAAAGATCCTTTCCAAAGGCAACGACAAGACCGCGATCGTGCCTCGCGCCGCCTGCCAGGCCGCGATCCGCCGCGTCGCGCTCTTCTCCTCCGAGCGAGCCCGCGGCGTGAAGCTCTCTTTCGAAAAAAACCTGCTCACGCTCGCGTCCGCGAGCCAGGAGCTCGGAGAAGGAACGGAAACGCTCGACATTTCCTACGATTCCGAGCCGCTTTCGATCGGCCTGAACGCCCAGTACCTGCTCGATTTCCTGGACGAAGCCGAGACCGAGAACGTGCGCCTCGACCTCAAGGACGAGAACACGCAGTGCCTCTGCCAGCCCGAGGGCGGCATCGAAGGGGCATCGCGGTACGTCTACGTCGTCATGCCGATGCGCCTCTGACCCGGAAGGGATTCGCCGAGCGAGACGGACTTAAAGCCTAAGGAAACATTGCGACTCATCGAAATCGCCGCCCGGTCCTTTCGAAACCTGTCTCCGGATCCCGTTTTCTTCGGCGCCGGGGTGACCCTCATCACGGGGGAAAACGCCCAGGGGAAGACGAATCTGCTCGAGGCGGTGGCCGTGCTGTGCGGACAGAGGTCGTTTCGCCGGGTGAAGCCCCACGAGATGGCTTCCTCGGAATCCGGCTTCTCGATCACGGGAAAGCTCCGTCGAGGCGCCGAAAAGAGCCCTGAAGCGGAGACGCTGCGGGTCGACTGGTCCCCCGGCTCCGGCCGGACGTTCGCGCGCGGAGAAAAGGCGGTCTCGTTCCGCGAAGCGTCGCGGCTTGCGCCGGCCGTCTTCCTCGCCCCCGAGCACCGGGAGATCCTGACCGGCGCTCCGGCGATCCGGCGACGGTTCCTGGACCGCCTCGCTCTGCTCTGCCGGCCCGCCGCCGGCGAGGACCTCGCGAGCTTCGAACGGGCGCTCGCGGAGCGAAACGCGCTTCTCTCGGGACGCGCGCGCGGGCGTGCCGCGGACGACGAAATGGAAGCGTGGACCGAAGAGCTCGTGCGCGCCGGAGCCGCCGTACGCCACCACCGCAGGGCCGCGCTGGCCGAGTGGAAAACGCATTTCGAGCCGCTCGCCGCGGACGCCGGAACGGAATATTCGGCCGTCGAAATTGCTTACATTTCGGATGGGGAAACCGAGGAAGATCTTCGCGCCGAGTGCCGCCGTGTTTTGCCCGTCGAGATTCGCCGCGGACACACACTCGCCGGCCCCCACCGCGACGACCTCCGCTTCGCGCGTCACGGCAGGCCGCTCGCCGTCCAGGCCTCCGCGGGCGAGATCCATCGCACCGCCGCGCTCGTCAAGCTCGCGGAGTGGCGCGCCATCCGCGAGGCGACGGGCGAGCCGCCGCTTCTGGGAGTGGACGAGTTCGACGCGGGGCTGTCGTCGGCGTGGGCGGACGCGTTCGTCCGGTCTCTCCCGCGCGACGACGGAGGCACGGTTCTTTTGACGAGCGCCGGTGACGCGGCGCCCTGGCGGGCGCTGGTCGGTTCGGTCGTCGAGATGCGGGCGGGCCGCGCCGTGAGCCGGCCCCGCGCGGTCAACGAGGAATAACGGCGAAACGCCAGACGGAAGCGGCAAACATGAGCACTGCGTACAACACCGATTCGATCAAGCTGCTGAAGGGCCTCGAGGCCGTTCGCAAGCGCCCCGGCATGTACATCGGCGACACCGACGACATCACCGGGCTGCACCACATGGTCTTCGAGCTCGTCGACAACTCGATCGATGAGGCGCAGGTGGGCCACGCCGACCGCGTCTCCGTCGTCATCCACACGGACAACTCCGTCACGGTCGAGGACAACGGGCGCGGCATCCCCGTCGGCATGCACAAAGAACACAAGCGCGAGACGCTCGAGATCATCATGACGGACCTCCACTCGGGCGGAAAGTTCGACGACAACTCCTACAAGGTCTCCGGCGGCCTGCACGGCGTCGGCGTCTCCGTCGTCAACGCGCTGTCGAAGCGGCTCGAGGTCGAGGTGCGCCGCGACGGAAAGGTCTGGGTGCAGACCTACGAAAGAGGCGTCCCTGTCTCTCCCATCAAGTCGATCGGGACCTCGAAAAAGTCCGGGACGAAGGTCACGTTCTGGCCGGACCCCGAGATCTTCTCCGTGACGGAGTTCCACTTCGACAGCCTCTCGCAGCGTCTCCGCGAGCTTTCGTTCCTGAACCCGGGCGTCGCGATCGCGATCCACGACGAGCGCACGGAGAAGAAGCACGACTTCGCGTACGAGGGCGGGATCCGGACGTTCGTCGAGCACCTGAACAAGACGAAGCAGCCGATCCACGACAAGGTCATCTTCTTCCAGGACATCAAGGGCGGCACCGGCGATCCCAAGCGGGACGCCGACAAGGAGCGCGTCGAAGTCGCGCTGCAGTGGAACGACGGCTATTCCGAGACGCTCTACACGTTCACCAACACGATCAACAACCGCGACGGCGGAACGCACCTCGAAGGCTTCAAGACGGCCCTGACCCGCGCGCTGCAGAAGTACGCGGACCAGAACGGCCTCACGAAGGCGCTCAAGGAGACGAACCTCTCGGGCGACGACTGCCGCGAGGGGCTGACGGCCGTCGTCTCCGTCAAGGTCCGGGACCCGAAGTTCTCCTCGCAGACGAAGGACAAGCTCGTCTCCTCGGAAGTGAAGACCTGGGTACAGCAGATCGTTTACGAGAAGCTCGGCTCCTACCTCGAGGAGAACCCGCGGGTCGCCAAGAAGATCGTCGAGAAGATCGTCGAGTCGGCCCGCGCCCGCGAAGCCGCCCGCAAGGCCCGCGAGCTCGTCCGCCGCAAGGGCGCGCTCGACT
>DASQJK010000268.1:0-4532 GCA_035631095.1 Thermoanaerobaculia bacterium | reverse complement strand
CAGAGGCGGACCCGGTTGCGGCCCTTCCGCCCCAGGTACACGAGTTTTTCCGCGGTCCCCAGGCGGCGGAGCTCCTGCGAAAGATGCGACAGCCTTCCCTGGTCGGCTGCGTCGCCGGTGTTCACCGCGTAATCGAATGTGTGAGAGCCCCCGTCGAAGGACGCGAGGAGCCCGATCTCGTTTCCTTCCATTCGCAGGCGCTGCGCGACGGCGAACGCCAGAAGCCCTCCGAAGCAGAAGCCAGCCAGGTGGTACGGCCCTTCCGGTTGAACTGTCCGGATCTCGCGGGCGTAGTGAGCGGCCATTTCCTCGATGTCCGCGTGAGGAGGGGCGTCTCCATACAGTCCCTGGGCCTGAAGGCCGTAGATAGGCTGGTCCGGCCCCAGGAGGCGCGCCAGCTCCTGGTAGTAGAGGATCGTGCCGGCTCCGGCATGCATACAGAAGAGAGGGGGACGTGTTCCACGAGCCTGAATCGGAACGAGCGACTTCCACCGCAGGGGACTTCGCTCGCTTCTCACGAAAGCTGCGAGTTCGGCGATCGTCGGCGCGCGTAAGAGGGTCGTGGGCGGCAGATCTCTCCCGAACTGGTTTCGAATCTGCGCGAAGAGACGCCCGGCAGTGAGCGAATGCCCGCCAAGCTCGAAGAAATCGTCGTGGATTCCGACGCGCTCGATTCGAAACACACTTTCCCAGATCCTGACGAGCTGCATCTCCCAGTCGTCCCGGGGGCGGTCGAACTCGTTATCCGCCTCCCGCTGGGCCTGTGGTTCCGGAAGCGCGCGGCGATCGACCTTTCCGCTCGGCGTCAACGGGAGGGACGGGAGACTCACGAAAAAGGACGGAACCATGTATTCCGGTAGCTTGCTCTTCAGGAAGGATCGCAACTCGGGCGACCGAGCCGTCTGGCCGGGCCGAAAGACCACGTACGCGGCCAGAATCTTGTCTCGGTGCTGGTCCTCGCGCACGACAACGACGCTCTCGGCGACCGCCGGGTGCTGCGCGAGAGCGGCGGAGACTTCTCCCGGCTCGACTCGAAAGCCTCGGATTTTGGCCTGATCGTCCAGACGGCCCAGGAACTCGATCTGACCGTCCGCATCGCAACGTCCGAGGTCGCCCGTGCGGTAGAGCCGGCTGTGGTCGCCCTGCTGAAAAGAGTCGGGAACGAATCTCTCGGCTGTGAGCTCCGGCCGTTTCCAGTAGCCCACCGCGACGCCCTCCCCCCCGATGTAAATCTCGCCGGGCGATCCGCTTGCCACCGGTTGCCTCTCAGGATCCAGAAGATAGACGCGGGCGTTCCGAATCGGCCGGCCGATGGGTGGCAACGCCGGCCACTGCGACGCCGGTCCCTCCAGCGTGAACGCCGTCACGACGTGCGTTTCCGAAGGCCCGTAATGGTTGTGGAGGAGGCGTCCGGGTGTTTCGAAAAATCGCCTGATCTGCGGCGTGATCTGAAGCTGCTCTCCCGCGGTGATGACGTCGCGCAGTAGCGGCGCTTCGCCGTGTACGTCTTCGGCCGCTTCCGCCAGTTGCTGAAGCGCGATGAACGGAAGAAAAAGCCTCTCGATGGATTCCTCGCGGATATGACGCCAAAGAGCAGCCGGGTTCCTTCGCAGCTCTTCCGAGACCAGCTGCAGAATTCCTCCGGCGCACCAGGTGGAGAACATTTCCTGAAAAGAGACATCGAAATTGAGCGATGCGAACTGAAGCGTCTTCGCGGCCGCGTTGCGAGCTTCGTGAATCTGCCACTCGATCAGGTTCAGCAGCGCCCGGTGCGGCATAGCGACGCCCTTGGGCCGTCCAGTGGACCCGGACGTGTAGAGCACGTAGGCGAGATCCTCGCGGTCCGCGCCGCCCTCCAGAGGTCCGCGATCTTCTGCGGCCATCGACTCCAGAACCGGGGCCGAATCGAGCGCCAACGTTCTAGCCGGCACGACCGGAAGGTTTGCGGCGGTTGCGCGGTCCGTGAGAACGATCGGGGCGTTGCTGTCTTCGAGCATGAACGCGATCCGCTCGCGCGGATACGCCGGGTCGAGGGCGACGTAGGCGCCCCCCGCCTTCAGAATCGCGAGAACCGCAATGGGTGCGTGAATCGAGCGCTCGAGGGAAACACCGGCCAGGATTCCCGGAGCGACGCCCCGGCGACGCAGGACGCGGGCCAGCCGGTTGGATCGTTCATCGAGCTCGGTGTAGCTCAGCCGGTCGGCGCCGAACATCACGGCGACGGCGTCGGGAGAGCGGCGTGCTTGCCTCTCGAAGAGCCGTGCGACGTTCGCCTCCGACGAGAGCTCCCCTTCGGTGTCGTTCCAGGGAAAAGGGACACTCCGCGAGGACTCTGACGACCGCCGGACGGTTCGCTGGTTGGCCGAGGCCGAACCGCGGATCGCATGCAGACCTCGATCGCGCATTTGCCTCTCTCCCGTCCGCTCGCTCATACAGGCCAGCGACGCAAGCGACACGCCACCCGTCCCGGCACCTCAGCCGGCCTCGGTCGCCAGACTTTCCGGCGGCGGCTGCTCGGCAAGGGGCGGGGACATCTCGGACTCGGGGGAGCTCGTCACACCGGCGATGGCGCGGTCGATACACTCGCGGAGCTGCTCGGCCAGAAGGCCGACCTGGGGCCGCAGAAGCATGTTGACGTGGTCGCCCGGAACTTCGCGCACCTCGACCCCCCCTAACGCGAGCCGCCCCCATCCCATGTCTTCACTACGTGAGTCGTCCGCGGAGCGCACCCCGGCCCGGAATAGTGTCACGCGACCGGGATACGGCGCCGGAACGTACTCGCGGTTGGCGAGGTAGCCCGCCTCCCGCACGTCCTGCAAGGCTCGCGGAAGTGGTTTCGATCGGCCCCGGTACGAGTTGTAGATCATCTGCCATATCCGACTCCGCATCCGGCGGCGCAATGTGCGTGACTTGCTGCGGATGTAATTGCCGCGATCCGGCCCGAACAGAAGATTCCTGCCGTGGTATGCCGCCCGGACGCCGATCTTCTTCCACCGGCGTCCGAGTCGGGCGAGCCTCGGGGCGGAGGTTCCCCCGCCCGGAGCGAAGGCGTCGAAGAGCGCCACCAGCGCGACAGGATGCCCCGCTTTCTCCAGCTGGCGGGCCATTTCGAACGCCACGCTCCCGCCGAACGAGGCTCCACCGAGAAGAAAGGGGCCGTCCGGCAGGATCGTCCTGATCTCCTGGATGTAATGAGCCGCCATGTCCTCGATGCGCGTCAATGGCTCGGCCCGGCCGTCCAGCCCCCGCGCCTGGAGGCCGTAGACCGGTTGGTCGGCACCGAGCTGGCGGGCCAGATCGTTGAAGCCCAGGATATTGCCTCCGACGCCGGGCACGCAGAGAAACGGAGGCCGTTCTCTCGCTCCTCCCTGAATGACGACGAGGGACGACCAGGGTGCCTCCCACCCGCTCTCCCGCACCTTGGCGGCGAGCCGTTCCACGGTCGGCGCCTGGAACAGCGTGGCAAGCGGCAGATTTCGGCCGAACGCCTTCTCGATGTCCGCAAACATTCGCACCGCGAGGATCGAGTGGCCTCCGATCTCGAAGAAGTCGTCTCGAACCCCGATGGACCGGATTCCGAGCGCGTCTTCCCAGATTCTGAGCAACACGAGCTCGAGAGTGTCCTGGGGCAGGACGCCTCCCGACGCGGCGTCGTTGCGTCCCTCGAGAGGCGGGTGAGGCAGGGACCGCCAATCCACTTTGCCGGTCGCGTTCAGTGGCAGCGAATCGAGGACGACGAACGAGCTCGGAACCATGTATTCCGGCAGCTTCGACGTGACGAAGGCTCGCAGGTCCGCGACCGGGTTCTGGGTGCCATCCGCGCGCACCACGTACGCCACGAGTCGGCGGTCGCCCGGGACGTCTTCCCGCGCCACGACAGCCGCCGACGCAACCTGCGGATGCTCCGAAATGGCGGCCTGAATCTCGCCGGGCTCGACTCGAAAGCCGCGGATTTTCACCTGCCTGTCCAGACGGCCCAGGAACTCGATCGTACCGTTCGGCAGGAACCTGCAACGGTCGCCGGTCCGATAGAGGCGGCCTTCCCCGCGCTCGGAGAACGGGTCCGGGACAAACTTCTCCGCCGTGAGCTCCGGGTTGTTCAGGTAGCCCGCCGCGAGGCCATCACCCCCGATGTAGAGCTCGCCGGCCACTCCGACGGGCACGGGATTCCTCCTGCCGTCGAGGATATAGACGCGGGTATTGGCGATGGGCCTGCCGATCGGTATGGACGCAATCGACTCCGGAAGAGGCCTCGGGATCGCGTAGGTGCACGCAAACGTTGTGCTCTCGGTGGGCCCGTAGCCGTTGATGAGACGAGTCGCAGGCAGTGCGTCGAGCAGGCGGCGGACATGCGGAACCGAGAGTGCCTCGCCGCCGATCAAGAGCTGGCCGACGCCCGAAAGAGCGGCCGGATCCTTGTCGACGATGACGTTGAACAGAGACGAGGTGAGCCACAGGATCGAGACGCGCTGTTCCGCAATGACTGTCCGGAGATCCGCGGGAGTGGGGACTCGGGCAGGAAAAAGAACGCA
>DASQJK010000267.1:0-5259 GCA_035631095.1 Thermoanaerobaculia bacterium | reverse complement strand
GCCGGCGGGTCCTGTCGGCGCGGGACCCGGTAGCGGCATCGGCTGGGCGCTCAGCAGCGCGGCACTCCAAGACCATCGTCGCGCCGGCCTGCTGACGCTACCGGGGCCTCCCGCGCCGCCACCCGCCGGTGCACCACTGTGACTTGAGGCCGAAGTGTGAGCCCCGGCGACGCGGCCACCTCCCGTAGGAGGCCATGAGCGAGGGGCACACCGATCCGGAGCTTCAGCCAGACTGCGGCTGCGACTGAGCGACGAGCGAAGGCCCGGTCTTCTCTTCAGAGGCAGGGCCGGAGCGTGCCTCCATAGGGAGGTGGACGGCGGCGCCGGGGCGGCTCGAAGCGCCGAACACCCCCCATATAATCGCCGCCAATCCCAAACGGAGGGCCTCCTGATGCGCAAGCTTGCGTTCTGGTCCGCTTTCGCTTTCCTCTGCACGCTTTCAGTTCTCGCGGCCGCCCCTGCCGGGCCCGACATCCACGACACGCGGCTGCTTTCCGAGCCGGCGATCAGCGCGGACCGGATCGCTTTCATTTACGCCGGCGACCTGTGGACCTCGGACCTCCAGGGCAAGAACGTCCGGCGCCTGACCGCCGACGTCGGGGCCGAGTCGAGCCCCGCGTTCTCTCCGGACGGCAAGTGGATCGCGTTCTCCGCCCAGTACGAGGGGAACATCGACGTCTACCTCGTCGCCGCAGAGGGCGGAGTTCCGCGGCGCCTCACGTGGCACCCGGGCTCGGACCTGGTGCAGGGGTTTACCCCGGACGGGACCGCCGTGCTCTTCACCTCGAACCGCGCGGTGCACACGACGCGTTACCGGCAGCTCTTCACCGTCCCCGTCGGCGGCGGAATGGAGACGCAGCTCCCGATACCCAACGCCGACAGCGCCTCTTTCTCGCCGGACGGGAAGCGGATCGCCTACAACCCGGTGGGCGCCGCTTACCGGCAGTGGAAGCGGTACCGTGGCGGCTCGGTCTCGCGTGTGTGGATCTACGACGTCGCGTCGCACGCCATCGAGAGAGTTCCGCAGCCGGCGACGCGGTCGAACGACGCGGCGCCCATGTGGGTGGGCGACACCGTCTACTTCCTGTCCGACCGGGATGGTGAGTTCAACCTGTACGCCTGGGACGCAACGGCGAAGAGGGCCGTGCGGACGACGAACCACACGGATTTTCCGATCCTCCACGCGTCCGCCGGCGCCGGACGGATCGTCTACGAGCAGGCCGGATGGATCCACGTCTTCGACCCGACGGCGCGCACGAGCACGCGGGTGCCCATCGGCGTCGCCGCCGATCTTCAGGAGACGCGGCCGCGGTTCGTCAAGGGCGTCAAGTACGTCCGCCGGGCATCCCTGTCTCCGTCGGGCGCCCGGCTCGCCGTGGAGTTCCGCGGCGAGATTCTTTCCGTTCCCGCCGAGAAGGGCGACGTGCGGAACCTGACGAACACGACCGGCGCGCACGAGCGCTGGCCGATCTGGTCGCCGGACGGGCGCCGGATCGCCTACTTTTCCGACGAGTCCGGCGAGTACGAGCTCTTCATCCGCAGCCAGGACGGGAAGGGTCAACCGGCGAAGTTCAAGCTGCCCGGCAGCGGCTTCTATGACCGGGCCGTCTGGTCTCCCGACAGCAGGAAGATCGCGTACACCGACAACTCGTGGACGGTTTACTGGATCGACGCCGCGACGGGCGTGTCGAAGAAGGTCGGGTCCGAGTATCTCTACGGCCCGCAGAAAACCATCTGGCCCGCATGGTCGCCCGACTCGCGCTGGATCGCGTACACGCTCGGCAACCGCACCTACATCCAGACGCTCTATGTCTACTCGCTCGAGGAGGACAAATCCTTTCCGATCACCGACGGGATGAGCGACGCCTCGGAGCCCGTCTTCGACCGCAGCGGCAAGTACCTCTTCTTCCTCGCGTCGACGAACGCGGGACCCGCCCGCAACTGGTTCTCCCTCGAGACGACGGAGCTCCCGGTGACGAAGTCCATCTACATGGCCGTCCTCCGCAAGGACCTTCCCTCGCCGCTCATCAAGGAGAGCGACGAGGAGAAGCTGACGCCGGAAGAGAAGCGCACCAAGGAGCGCAACGAGAAGGAGAAGGACAAGAAGGGCGTCTCGTGGGTCGACGACGAGAAGCCCGCGGAAAAGATGGCCGACAAGGCCTCCGATAAGGCGTCCGATAAGGACAAGCCGGGCGAAGAAAAGCCCAAGACGCCGCCGCCCGCCGCCCGCGTCACCATCGACCGCGAGGGCATCGAGTTCCGGATCCTGGATCTACCGATCCCGGCCGCCGACATTTCGAACCTGCAGGCGGGGGCCGCGGGCCAGATCTTCTACGTCCGCGAGGCGGACGAGAAGAAGGCGCTCCAGCGCTTCGACCTCAAGGACCGGAAGGCCGAGATGCTCCTTCCCGACGTGACCGGATACGAGGTCTCCGCGGACTCGAAGAAGCTCCTCTATCGGGTCAAGGACGCCTGGGCGATCACTTCGGCCTCGACGAAGAAAGTGGACCCCTCCGAGGGCAAGGTGAAGATGGAGACGCTCGAGGTGCGGATCGACCCGCGCGCCGAGTGGCCGCAGATCTTCGACGAAGCGTGGCGGATCAACCGCGACTACTTCTACGACCCGCACATGCACGGCACCGACTGGAAGGCGATGAAGGCGAAGTACGCGCAGTTCCTGCCGCACGTGGCCGTTCGCGACGACGTCAACCGCGTGATCTCGTGGATGTGCAGCGAGCTCTCCGTCGGCCACCACCGCGGCGGCGGCGGCGATCAGTTCTCGGAGCCGACGACGGTTCCCGGCGGGCTCCTCGGCGCGGACTACTCCGTCGAGAACGGCCGCTACCGTTTCAAGAAGGTGTACGGCGGACTGAACTGGAACCCGGAGCTGCGGTCGCCGCTCACGGAGCCCGGCGTCAACGTGCGCGCCGGCGAGTACCTGCTCGCGGTGGACGGCCGCGACGTGAAGCTGCCCGCGAACCTCTACAGCTTCTTCGAGAACACCGCCGGCAAAATCACGGAGATCACCGTCGGGCCGAACGCGGACGGAACCGGCTCGCGGACCGTGAGCGTGGTGCCCGTCGCGACGGAGACCGCGCTCCGCAACCGGGACTGGGTCGAAGGAAACATCCGCAAGGTGAACGCGGCGACGAACGGCCGCGTCGCCTACGTGTACGTCCCGAACACCGGGGGACTCGGCTATACCTACTTCAAGCGGTATTTCTATCCGCAGGCCTACAAGGATGCCGTGATCCTGGACGAGCGATACAACGGCGGCGGAAGCATCGCGGATTACTACATCGACGTGCTGCAGAAGCCCGTCTACGCCTACTGGGCGATGCGGTACGGCGCGGACATGAAGACTCCGTCGGCCTCCATCCAGGGGCCCAAGGTCATGATCATCGACGAGAACGCCGGCTCGGGCGGCGACATGCTGCCGTGGATGTGGCGGAACATGAAGATCGGCCCCATCGTCGGGGAGCGGACCTGGGGAGGGCTCGTCGGCGTCCTGGGCTTCCCGGTGCTGATGGACGGCGGGCAGATTACGGCGCCGAACCTCGCCATCTGGGACGCGGAGAAGGGATGGGTCGTCGAGAACGAAGGCGTGCCGCCGGACATCGAGGTCGAGCAGACGCCGGCGGACGTGATCGCGGGAAGAGACCCGCAGCTCGAGAAGGCCATCGCGGTCGTCCTCGACGAGCTGAAGAAGAACCCGCCGAAGTCGCCCAAGCGGCCTCCTTATCCGGACAAGACGCTTCGCGGAGTGTCCACGTCGGCCGGCGGCGGGAACCAGTGATCGGATGACCGAGGACGGCTCCGCTCTCGCCGGTTATCTCCCGGACGCGTGGAAGCGCCTCCGCGGGCATCGACGGCTCGTGGAGCACGCCCTCGAACAGGTTTCGGATGAGGACTTCTTCCGCCGTCCCGACCCGGAATCGAATTCGATAGCGATCATCGTCAAGCACCTCGCCGGCAACATGCGCTCCCGGTTCACGGATTTCCTGACGTCCGACGGCGAGAAGCCGGACCGGGACCGCGACGGCGAGTTCGTCGAGGGCGCCGAGACGCGGGCCGACCTCATGCGGGCCTGGGAATCGGGATGGGCGGAGGTGGCCTCGACCTTCGAGTCGCTGCGGCCCGAGGATCTCGGAGGCACGGTGACGATCGCGACGGAGCCGCACACGGTGATCGGCGCGATCAACCGGCATCTCGCGCACCTGGCGTATCACTCGGGGCAGATCGCCTACCTGGCGAAGTACTGGGCAGGCGCCCGGTGGAGGACTCTCTCGATCCCGAAGGGCGGCTCCGCCGCCTACTACGAGGAGATCCGGAGGAAGCGCGGAGCGCGCGGCTGAGGACGCTCGCCGGACGCCTCGCTTTCTTCCTCGGGTTTTTCGCGGGTGGTCTCTGGTTTTTCGTCTGCTCCGCCTTCGGTCTCCTTGCCGTTCTCCTCCTCGGCCGCCGTCTCGACCACGTCTACCGCTTCGCGCGCACCTTCTGCGGCGGCGTCGTGCGGATGATGGGATGGGACATCCGCGTCGACCAGGCAAAGCTCGCCTCGAAGCAGCCATGCGTGTTCGTCGGGAACCACCAGAGCATCATGGACGTGCTGGTTCTCGGCTCCGTCGTGCCGAGGCGCACGGTGGCGGTCGGCAAGCGCGAGCTGACGAAGATCCCTCTCTTCGGCTGGTTCTTCGTGCGGTCGGGAAACCTGGTCATCGACCGCGGCAACTCCGAGGCGGCGAAAAAGATGCTCGCGGCGGCGGGGCGGCGCCTGAAGGACGAGGGCCTCTCCGTCTGGTTCATGCCGGAAGGCCACCGCAACGCGGGCCCCGAGCTCCTCCCGTTCAAGACAGGAGCCTTCCGCCTGGCCGCGGCCGCCGGAGTCCCGATCGTCCCCGTCGTCGCGGCGCCCCTGAAGCCGATCGTGGACACGGAGAGGATGGAGGCGCACAGAGGAAGCCTGCAGATTTCCGTGCTGGAGGCAGTCTCCGTCCTCCCATCTCCCTCGGACGACCAGATCGCCGGGTTCGCCTCGGAGGTGCGCGCCGCGATGCAGCGCGAGCTCGATCGTCTGCGCGGCTGACAAGACGCCCCGTCGCCGCCGTCCGCGGCTTTCGGCCGCGGCGTTCGCTTCGCGAACAGGCGGCCGAGAGAGCGCTTCGCTTAGAAAAGACGGCGGGGCCCGGGCTCACATTTCGGCATAGAGCTTCGATGGTGCACCGGCGGGTGGCGGCGCGGGAGGCCCCGGTAGCGTCA
>DASQJK010000266.1:0-10012 GCA_035631095.1 Thermoanaerobaculia bacterium | reverse complement strand
CGGCGAGAAGGACGAAGAGGAAGGCGAGCATTCCATGGAGGGAGAAGAACCCTTTCCCGAGAGTGCCGACGGGGAAAAAGAGCAGCAGGAATGCGGTCCCCGCCGCCGCTTCGAGGAGAAAGAGCGCCAGCCCGCCGAGTGCCATGAGCGGGCGAGTCTATTTCACGGCGGCGGAGGCGAGGACCTCGTCGCGGATCCGCTCGACGTGATCCACCAGGCCGTGGTCTCCCCCCGGGATGGCGACGAAACGGGAGCGGGGCGCGAGCCCGCCGGAGCGCTCCCAGCTCTCCCACGCGGCGCGCACACCTTCGAACGGAACGCTCTCGTCGTTCTCTCCCATCACGATCGTGACCGGCATCGACGGGGGCCGGCTGTCGACGTCGAGCGCCGCCATCTGCTCGAAGAAGCGCCGGTGGATCGGAAGCTCTCTTCCCTCCCCGTGGTGGAAGAACGGGACGGACTCGCCCGCAGGGAGCTTTTCGGTCCACCTCGCTCCGAACGCGATGGCGGGCGCGATCAACACGAGGGCGGGAGCCGGGGCGATCCGGGCGACGTCCAACGCCACCATCGCGCCGAGGGAGCTGCCGACGATCACGGCCGGCATGTGCTTCTTCGCCTCCCAGAATGCCATTCGGGACATCCCCTTGAAGTCGAGCTTCTGAAAGGAGGGGATGTTCAGGTCCGGCGCGACGACGCGCAGACCGGCGGGCGCGAGCAGCTCTCGGAGCGCTTCGACCTTGCGGCCGCGCGGCGACGACGCGAACCCGTGGAGGTAGAGAACGTTTTTCAGCAGCGTGAGAGTACATCCTCGTGCCACGGCCTGCTTCTTGCTGATTCATCATCGGGACACTGGCGTCTCCACATTGGACCGGAGGTCAGAATGGCGGAGGAAGGCACGCAGGGAACCCCGAGGCGCACTTCGCGGAGCTCGTCTCAACGGTCCCAGGCCCGATCGAAGGGACAGGCCGAGGCGCAGCGGGACGAGAAGTCCGGCGACCGCGAGGAAAATCCCGGAATCATCGCGCGGGTCATAAAGGTGGCCGCAGGAGTCGTCGGCGAACGCGCGCAGGAGTCGCCGGGCCCGACGGAGATGCTCCGCGACGACCACGACAAGGTCCGCGCCCTGTTCAAGGAGTACGAGGGCGCCGGAGAGCGTGCGTCGCAGCAGAAGAAAAAGCTCGTCGGCCAGATCACGCGGGAGCTCGAGGTCCACGCCGCGATCGAGGAGAAGATCTTCTATCAGGCCTTCCGTGAAGTGCAGGAGAAGGATCCGAAGAAGGTCGTCCGCGAGTCCTTCGAGGAGCACAAGATCGTCAAGACGCTCTTAGCCGAGCTCGCCGGAATGGAGCCGCGGGACGAGCAATACGACGCGAAGGTGACGGTCTTACAGGAATCCGTTGAACACCACGCCGACGAGGAGGAGCGTGAGCTCTTTCCCGCCGCCGAGAAGCTCTTCGACGAGGAAAAGCTCGACGAGCTGGCTCGCCGCATGACGGCGATGAAGCAGGAGCTGACGGGAGAGCGGCGGAGCGCGTAGGACGAGCAGGGATTCTGTCGTATCGTGTCGCCCCACGCTCGAAGTTCGAAGGAGGCGGCGCGCATGACGGTCCTTCACCCACGGTCGAGGTTTGCGCTTTGCGGGCTGCTTTTCCAGGCCGCCGCTCTCCTGATCGGGGCGGAACCTTCCGCCCCGATCCGTCTCGAAGTCGATGCCCGTGAAGCGCCGCGCAAAATCCTTCACGCGAAATTGACGATCCCGGCGGCGCCCGGCCCGCTCACGCTGCTCTACCCCAAATGGCTTCCGGGCGAACACGGGCCCACGGGTCCCATCGCGGATCTCGCGGGCGTGAAGATCACCGCCGCCGGCCGCCCCGTTGCGTGGACCCGCGACCCGGTCGAGATGTACGCCTTCCACTGCGACGTCCCGGAGGGGGCGGGCTCGATCGACGTGGCGCTCGACTACCTCTCCCCCGCCGCTTCGGGCGGCTTTTCCTCCGCGGCTTCGGCGACGACGCAGCTCGCGGTGATCTCCTGGAACCAGGTCCTGCTGTACCCGAAGGGACCCTCGAGCGACACCATTCAGGTCGCCGCCTCCCTCAGGCTGCCCGCCGGCTGGTCGTATGCGACCGCCCTCGACCGCGAGGCAGGCGCGACCGCGGATCTGGCGCGCTTTGGAGCCGTCTCGCTCACCACCCTGGTCGACTCTCCCGTGCTGGCGGGCGCCCACTTCAAGTCGATCCCTATCGGGACGGATCACCGGATCAACGTGGCCGCCGACGGCGAGCCCGCGCTCGCGATGGACGAAAAGATGCTCGCGGCGTGCAAAAACCTCGTCGTCGAAACGGGCTCCCTCTTCGGGGCGCGCCACTACCGGCACTACGACTTCCTGCTGACGCTCTCCGACCTCGTGGCGCATTTCGGGCTCGAGCACCACGAGTCGAGCGACGACCGCGTCGCCGAGAGGTCTCTCATCGACGAGTCCAAACGCAAGACGAACCTGGTCGACCTGCTCTCTCACGAAATGGTGCACTCCTGGAACGGAAAGCACCGCCGCCCGGCCGGCCTGATGCCGGGCCGCTTCGACGAGCCGATGCGAGGCGAGCTGCTCTGGGTGTACGAAGGGCTCACGCAGTACCTGGGGGACGTGCTCGCCGCCCGCGCGGCGTTCGCAACGGACGAGCAGTACCGGGAAATGATGGCGATCACGGCGGCCGAGATGGAAGCGACGCGCGGGCGCTCCTGGAGACCGCTCGCCGACACCGCCGTCGCCGCGCAGGTCCTCTACGATGCGCGGCCGGACTGGGCCCTCTACCGCCGAGGCGTCGACTTCTACCCCGAGAGCAACCTTCTCTGGCTCGAGGCCGACGCCCTCATCCGGCACGAGTCGGGCGGCCGCAAGAGCCTCGACGATTTCTGCCGGCTTTTCTTCGGCGGCCGGGGCGGCTCTCCCTCCGTGATCCCGTACACGGCGGACGACGTCTTCGCGGCGTTGAACCAGGTCCAGCCTCACGACTGGAAACGCTTCTGGACGGAGCGGCTTGCGGCGACCGAAACGAGCCGGCCTCTCGCCGGACTCGCCGCCTCGGGGTGGAAGCTCTCGTGGAGCGACACCCAGGGAGAGATGTTCCGGGCGCGCGAGGACGCCGGCAAGCTGACCGACGCCCGCTTTTCCATCGGCTTTTCCGTCAACGACGAGGGAGTCATTCCCGACATCGTGCCCGACAGTCCTGCCGCGAAGGCGGGGATCGGCCCCGGAATGCATCTCGTCGCCGTGAACGGCCGCCGCTGGTCCCACGAGATCCTGCGGGAGGCGATTCGCGGCTCCTCGAAGCAGCCGCTCGAGCTCCTCGTCGAGAACGGCGACTACTACCGCTCCTACAAGCTCGACTACTCGGGCGGCGAGCGCTTCCCGAAGCTCGAGCGGGACCCGTCGAAGCCGGATCTCTTGACGAAAATCATCACGCCGCTTCGCGGCAGGACGTAGGTGGTGGGACGCAGGTGGCAGGAGTGGCCCGACCCCTGCCACCCACACGTACCACCTACCACCTACCACCTGTGCTACGGCGGATGCGGGTAATCCGTCTGGACGCCGGCCGGCGTTCCCTCGAGGACGCGGTTGATGTTGACGGCGGCGGAGATGAGGCCGAGATGGGTGAAGGCCTGCGGGAAGTTTCCGAGGGCCTCGCCGGTCAGACCGATCTCTTCGGAGTAGAGGCCCACGTGGTTGGCGTACCCCAGCATTTTTTCGAAGATGAGCCGCGCGTCCTCGACACGGCCGGCGCGGGCGAGCGCCTCGGCGAGCCAGAAGGTGCACATCGAGAACGTTCCCTCTTCTCCTCCGACCCCGTCCGGCGCGACGCGCGGATCGTAGCGGTGCACGAGGTGGTCGGAGACGAGCTCGCGTCCGATGGCGTCCAGGGTCCCGAGCATTCTCGGGTCTGAAGGGGCGATGAACCGCACGAGCGGCGCGAGCAGCATGGAGGAATCGAGGATCTCGCTGTCGAGCGACTGCACGAAGGAGCCTTTTCTCGCGGAGAAGCCCCGCGTCATGATCGTGCGGTAGATCTCGTCTCGCTCCGCGAGCCAGCGGTCGCGGTTCGCCGGCAGGCTTCGGTGCTCCGAGATGCGCAGCGCCCGGTCGAGCGCCACCCAGGACATCAGCTTGGAAAACGTGAACTGGTGGCGGCCGCCCCGGACCTCCCAGATCCCCTCGTCCGGGTCGCGCCAGCGCGCGCACACGAACTCCGCGAGGCCGTGCATGTTCCCCCAGAGGTCCCACGAGAGCGGGTGCACGTGCTTGTCGTAGAGGTAAACGGCGTCCATGAGGTCGCCCGATATGTCGAGCTGGAATTGATGCGCGGCCGCGTTGCCGATCCGTACGGGGCGGGATCCGCGATACCCGTCGAAGTGGTCCAGCGTGCGTTCCGGGATGTCGCAGCTGCCGTCGATCCCGTACAGGACCTGGAGCCCGATCTGCGGGTCGAGCTCGCGGCACCGGGATTCGAGGAAGGACATGAAGTGCTCGGCCTCCTCCGTGAAACCCACGCGGAGGAACGCGTAAACGGTGAACGCCGCGTCCCGCACCCACGTGTAGCGGTAGTCCCAGTTGCGGTCGCCGCCGATCCGCTCCGGCAGGCTTGCCGTCGGCGACGCGACGATGGCGCCGGTCGGCGCGAAGGTCATGAGCTTCAAGGCGAGGCACGAACGCTTGACCATCTCGCGCCAGCGGCCCTGGTACTTCCCCTTGGAGATCCAGTTCTGCCAGAAGCGGAGAGTCCTGCGGAATTCCTCGTTGCAGAGCTCCCCGAGGCGCCCGGCCGGCGGCGGCGGCCCGGAGCCCGCTTGCGCGAAGACGAACGGGATCTCGTCTCCCTCGCGGAGGACGAAGTCGCAGACGACGCCACGCTCCTCGATGCGGCAATCCTTCATCGTCGTCCAGAGATCCGCCGTAAACCCGGACGAGGAGAACCGGAATCCGGAAGAAAGCGGCGAAATCGAGAGTGCCGCCAGAGCGTAATCCGGGGCGGGGAAACACTCGAGCCGGAAGGGCAGCGAGCCCCGGATGCCGCGCACGATCCGCACCACCTGGTGGTCTTCCGAGCTCTTCCTCCCCTGCCGGGTGTGGATCGGCATGAAGTCGACGATCTCGCCGACGCCCTCCGGGGTGAGGAAGCGGGTCAGGAGGACGTTCGAGTCCGGCAGGTACATCTGGCGGCGCCGGGCGTCGGGGGAGACCGCCGCAATCCGGAAGTGCCCTCCCTTTTCGTCGTCGAGGATCGCCGCGAAGACGCTCGGTGAATCGAAGAAAGGCAGGCAGAGCCAGTCGATCGAGCCGTCGATCCCGACGAGCGCGGCGGTGTGGAGGTCTCCGATGACGGCGTGATGCTCGATGGGCAGATAGCTCATTCCGCGAAGACCTCTTCGGGCACGACCTCACCCGTCTGCTCGAAGTCTTTCAGGTCGCGGGACACCGCGGCGCGAAGGTAGGAATCGAGCCACGCGAAGATGTCGTGCTCGCGGACGGTCTTGCGCATCCGCCGCACGCGCCTGCGCTGCTCTCCCGCCTCCATGCGAAGCGCCCGGTCGAGCGCCGCCGCCACTCCCTGAACGTCGAATGGATTGACCATCAGAGCGCCGCCGTGGAGCTGCTCGGCGGCGCCCGCGAACTCGGAGAGGACGAGCACCCCCGAGTCCGACGAACGGGTGGCGCAGTACTCCTTCGCAACGAGGTTCATGCCGTCCTTCAAAGGCGTGACGAGGGCAACGTCCGCGGCGAGGTAGTAGGCGGCCAGACGCGGCCCCTCGAGGCTGCGGTAGATGTAGTGGATCGGCACCCAGCCGGAGCGCGTGAACTGCCCGTTGATCTCGCCCACCAGGCTTTCGATCTCCGTCTTCTGCTCGCGGTACCGCGGGATGTCTTCGCGGCTCGGCACCACGATCTGGACGAGGGTCACCTTCCCCGCCCAGTCCGGATACTTCCGCAGCAACTCCCGGAAAGCTTCGAGTTTGTGCGGGATCCCCTTCGTGTAGTCGAGGCGGTCCACACCGAGGACGAGGCAGCGGTCGGATTCGTCCGTGCGCAGGTTGCGGGACTTCTCGATCACTCCCGGTTTTCTTCCCCGCTTTTCAAAGTCGGAGAAATCGATCGAGATCGGGAAAGTGCCCACCCGGACGTCGCGGCTGGGCGTGCCGACGAGCGTCCCTTTCGCCGAGATCGTCGCGTCGGACATGAGCAGACGCACGCACTGGAGAAAGTTGCGGCGGTCCCGGTTCGTCTGGAATCCGACGAGGTCGTAATCGCTGATGGCGCGGAGCACCTCGAGCCGCCACGGCAGCTTCATGAACATGTCGGGCGACGGAAACGGGATGTGGAGAAAGAAACCGAGGCGCGCGCGGGTTCGCTGTCCGCGCAGCACCCGCGCCACGTTCATCAGGTGGTAGTCGTGCACCCAGACGAAGTCGTCTTCCCCCGCGCGCTCAGCCGCCGTCTCTCCATACTTGCGATTGACCCGCTCGTATGCGGCCCAGTAGCGCGGCTCGAAGTTGCAGAAGCCGAGCAGGTCGTGGAAGAGCGGCCAGACGATTTCGTTGGAGAAGCCGTAGTAGAAGTCCGTCTCGTCGGCCTTCGTCAGCGGGACGGGGACGAGCTCGTAGCCGTAGTTGCGGCCGGAGAGAACCGGCGCGGCATCCGGCAGGTCTTCAGAGGCGACTCCCGGCCAGCCGATCCAGCAGCCGCCCCGGTTCTGGAGAACGGGACGGAGCGCGGTGACGAGACCTCCGCTCCCGGGCTCGACCTTCCAGCCGCCATCCTCGCCGCGGGAGATCGCGAACGGCAGGCGGTTCGACAGAACGATCAGATCCATGTCTCGGGACCCTGCAGAGCAAGAACGGTTCCCGTCAGGAAAGCTTTCGGGTCTCCTCGCGCCAGCGATCCAGGAACGCGAGGAGCTCGGCCGGGGGGACGATCCACACATCGGCGGCCGTAGGGCGCAGCTCGGCGCGAACCAGCACGGCGGCGCTTCGATCGCTCCCGGAGAGCTCGCGGAAGGCGTCTTCGTCCGTCCTGTCGTCGCCCAGGTAGGCGGCCGCGGAGCCCTCCGGCATCTCACCGAGCACGACCCGGACGACTTCGCCCTTGTTCGCGCGCGCTCCGGCCGGGCGAAGCTCGAAGCCGCCGTCGAAGTCGAGGAGCTCGAGGCCCTCGCCCTCTCCCGCCTCGCGCCACTTCTCGAGCGCCTGCGATCGAAGGTCGCGGAATCCCTGCGGGTCGGCGCCGCGTCCGTGGAATGCGAAGCCGAACGGCTTGCGCTCGAATCCCTCCGCCCAGCCGTGCTCGTCCGCCCATCGCGCGACCTCGCCGATGAGCTCCGCGAGCCTGGCGGACGGAGCCGCCCCTCGCATCCGACCGTCCCGGGTACGGCGCTCCATGCCGTGAGAGCCCCAGAGCTCCGGAGAAGGATCGGCGCCGAGAAGCGCCGGAAGAACCGAAAGGGGCCGCCCACTGACTACGGCGACGCGGCTCCGCCCGTCGCGCACGATCGCTTCGAGGCGCTCCCGGATTCCCGCGTAAGGAAAAGCCCGGTCGCGATCCCGCTGGAAGGGCGCCAGCGTGCCGTCGTAATCGAGGAGGAGCGCCCGCTCCGGAGCGCTCCGAACGGTGTCGAAGAACGAAGCCATGTCGAAGCCGGGGCGGAGAACGCGCACGGAGGCGCATGCTATCCGGGGTCCCGCGCTTAGAATGCCGGCGCGTGAAGAAGCTCGGCGCCGTTCTCGGGCTCGTCGCCCTGCTGCTCGTTCTCGCCGCCGGTTTCGTCGTCTTCTCCTCGCTGCCCCGCCGCACCGGGTCGCGGTCCGTCGCCGGCCTTAGAGGTCCCGTCCGGATCGAAACGGACGCGCACGGAGTACCCGCCATCCACGCCGGATCGGTCGACGACGCGTTCTTCGGTCTCGGCTGGGCCCACGCGCGAGACCGGCTCTGGCAGATGGAGCTGCAGCGGCGGATCGGTGCCGGCCGGCTCGCGGAAGCGCTCGGGTCGAAGCTCGTCGCGAGCGACCGCTTCCTCCGCACGATCGGGTTTCGCCGCGCCGCCGAGTCCGCGATCGCTTCCCTCTCTCCCGCCGGACGGGCCACCGTGTCCAGCTATCGCGCCGGCGTGAATGCGTTCATCGCCCGGGGTTCCGGCTTCCCCGTGGAATTCCGGATCCTCCGGATCTCGCCCACGCCCTTCGACGACGTCGACTGCCTCGTCTGGTCGAAACTGATGGCATGGGACCTCGGCGGAAATGCGTCCGCCGAGATCCGGCGGGCGCGCCTCGAGTCGCTCCTCGGGCCGGATCGTGCGGCCGAGCTCTTCCCGCCCGCGCCCGCCGAGCCGACGATCCTCCGGGATGGGGAGTGGCGCGTGCCCGTGGAGCCCGCTTCCCCGCCGCCGGGAAGAGCGTCGCGGACTCGGCCCGCCGGTTCCTCCGAAGGATGGGCGCGGCTCGGGCGGTCCTTCGCCTTCCTGGACGGCCTCGGCTTCGGAGGCGAGGCCGTCGGCAGCAACTCGTGGGTACTCTCCGGCTCGAGGACCGTCTCGGGTAAGCCGATCCTCGCGAACGATCCACACCTCGGGCTGCGCACGCCGTCGATCTGGTACCTCGCCCGTCTCGAGGCGCCCGGCTTCTTCGTGGAAGGCGCGACCCTCCCCGGCCTGCCCGGGATCGTGATCGGCCGCAACGCGCGGATCGCCTGGGGCCTCACCAATCTCGAGCCCGACGTCCAGGATCTCTACGTCGAGGTGCCGGATCCCGCGGACAAGTCGCGCTACGTCTCCCGCGGCCGCTCGCTGGCGTTCGATCGCCGCACCGAGACGATCCACGTGCGCGGGGGGGCGGACGTCCGGTTCGAGGTCCGCACCAGCATTCACGGCCCCGTCGTGACCGACGTCCTCGCGGGTGCCGACCGGTTCGGCGGGCCCGTGTCGCTGCGCTGGACGGGTCTCGACGACGGCGATCGGACGGGCGAGGCGTTCATGGCGATCGACCGGGCGTCGGATTGGGCGAGCTTCCTCGCCGGGGTCGCGCTGCTGCACAGCCCGGGTCAGAACTTCGTGTACGCGGACGCCGACGGGCACATCGGCTACACGGCCTCCGGAGCGATCCCCATTCGCCCGCATTCCGACGGGATGAAGCCCGTCCCGGGCGACGGAGGGGACGACTGGGTGGGAACGATCCCCTTCGAGGATCTCCCCCGCGCGCTCGACCCGCAGCGGGGGTACGTGGTCACGGCGAACAACCGCGTCGTCTCGTCGCGATATCCGCACCCTTTTTCCGACGACTGGCCGGAGCCGTACCGCGCGCGCCGAATCGAGGACCGCATCCTAACGGCGCCGCGACTCTCGGTCGCCGAGGTCCGCGCGATCTCGCTCGACCGCGTCTCCTACCAGGCGCGGGATCTTCTTCCCCTGCTCCTGGACACGAAGCCTTCCGACGAGCCGAGCCGCGACGCTCTCTCGCGGCTGCGAGGGTGGAGCTTCGAGTTCACGCCCGACTCGGTCCCTGCGACGATGTACGCGGCCTGGTATGCCGCGCTCTCGTCGATGCCGGAGGACGAGCTGAAGGAGCCTGCCGCCTCCGCCGTGCGCTCGCGGTTCCTGATCAACGCGCTGCGCTCCGATTCATCCTGGTGCGACGACATACGGACTCCGCGCAGGGAGACGTGCGCGGAATTCAAGTCCGCGACTCTCTCGCGCGCCGTGGCGGGCCTGCGCAAGAGACTCGGCAACGATCCCGGGAGCTGGAAATGGGAGCGCCTTCACCGGGCCCGATTCCCCCACGCGGCTTTCGACGCGGTGCCGGTCCTCTCGAAGCTGTTCAGCCTCGAGATCGGGCAGGGTGGCGACGCATCCACGGTCAACGTCGGCGCCTACCGGCGGGACGGAAGCTTCCGGATGACGGACGGTCCGAGCTACCGGCAGATCATCGACTTCGCCGATCTGGCGGGCTCGCGCTACGTCCACACGACCGGCCA
>DASQJK010000265.1:0-1952 GCA_035631095.1 Thermoanaerobaculia bacterium | reverse complement strand
CAAGCTCACCGCCCAGCTCGCGCCTCGCGAGTTCGTCGCGCTCTGTTTCGCGCGGCTCGACCCGCGCACGGGCCGGCTGGAGATCGCCAACGCGGGACTCCCGGATCCCTATCTCGTCCGGAACGGAGCGGTCGAAGCCTGGAGCGCTCCCGGCCCGCGCTTTCCCCTCGGCGTCCGCTCTCCGATCCAGTACGAGTCGTCCACCGTGACTCTTCGGCCGGGGGATTTTGCGCTCTTCCTGACCGACGGACTTCCGGAGGCCACGACAGCGGGCGGCGACCCGTTCGGGTACGACGCGCTCGCCCAGGCAGTGGGCGCTGCCGCGAAAAGCGACGGGAACATGGTCGATCACTTGATCGAGGCGATCCGCGCCAGGACGTCGGCGACGCTGGAGGACGATTGGACCGTCCTGCGCCTCGAACGGCTTGCGGGTTGAATTACGCCCGGAACGAGTAGCTCGGCAGACCCGGCGACTTCGTTGTCGCCCAGCTCGTCATCTCGCTTTCGCTCCGCAGCAGATCGCGCAGGGAGAGGCGCGCGAGCACGTCGTCGATCGCCGTCTGGATCGTCTTCCACACCTGGCGGATCGCGCAGTCGGCGTCGTGGGCGCAGAGCGAGGACGTCGTGGAGTTTCCCGCGTGCGTGCCGCAGAAGTTCGCGTCGAAGATCCGGCCGCCGAGGACCGCGAGGACGTGGCCCACGGCGATTTCCTCCGGCGCGCGCGCCAGGCTGTAGCCGCCGGACTGCCCCCGCGTCGAGCGGACCAGGCCGCCTTTGCGGAGGATGCGCATCATCTTGGCGACGTTCGCCTCCGAGATCCCCTCCGCGCGGGCGAGCTCCGGGATCGTGAGGCTCGCGTCCGCGCCTTCGCGTCCGACGCGAAGGATGCACCGAAGGCCGTATTCCTCCTGCGTGGAGAGCTTCATGGCTACATCATCCCCAGCTGCAGCTTCGCCGCGTCCGACATCATGCTCATGTTCCATGGCGGGTCGAAGAGGACCTGGACCTCAGCGTCGTCGATTCCGGGAACGGCGAGCAGCTTGTTCTTGATGTCCTCCTTGAGGACGTCTCCCATCCCGCAGCCGGGCGCCGTCAGCGTGAAGCGCACGTCGGCCTTGTTGCCGCCTTCCGGGCGCGGCGCGACTTCGCACTTGTAGACGAGCCCGAGGTCCACGATGTTGACCGGGATCTCGGGGTCGTAGCAGGTCCGCAGCTGGTCCCACGCGAGCTCTTCGGGGGTCTTCCCCGCGGCCGCCTCGGCGTCCGGCGTGACGGCCTCCTCGCCGATCGCGTCGGCGTCTTTTCCGTCCACGCGAGCCATGTAACCGTACGGCGTCATGATCGTGTAGCTGCCGCCGAGCGACTGCGTGATGGCGACGTTCGTGCCTTCGGGGATCTTGATCTTCATCCCGCTCGGAATCTCCGTCGCTTCGAACTCGCGGGTCGTCGTGGCTTCTTTCTGCATCCGCATGGCGGTCTCTCCGTGTTTCCTGTTCCTGTCAGCAGACTTTGGGAGGCGGACCGGCGATCGCGACCGGCTCTTCCTTCGGGGAAGCCTCCGCTCCGCCTTCCGTCGAGACCGTCGCGCCCGCGCCGTTCAGCGCCGAGCGCATCGTGTGCCAGGGGAGCGTCGCGCACTTGATCCGCACGGGGTACTCGCGCACGCCCGAGAAGACCTCGAGCTTGCCGAGCGCGGGCGCGTCCGCCGCGGAGTTCGTCTGGCCCGTGATCAGGTCGTGAAACCGCTGAAAGAGAGCCTCCGCCTCCGGCCGCGTCTTGCCCTTCAACGATTCCGTCATCATCGAGGCCGACGCGGTCGAGATGGCACACCCGGCGCCCTGAAAAGCGATGTCGCGGACCACGTCTCCGTCGAGCGTGAGATACACGGTCTCCCGGTCGCCGCAGAGCGGGTTGTATCCCTCCGCGGAGCGGTTGGCTCCGGGGAGCGGTTT
>DASQJK010000264.1:0-11965 GCA_035631095.1 Thermoanaerobaculia bacterium | reverse complement strand
AACATCACCGCCGTCTACGACATCGGGTCCGACGAGGCCGGAGAGCCGTACGTCGTATCGGAGCTTCTCGAAGGGGAGACGCTCCGGACGGCCCTTGCGGCGGGAAAGCTCTCCGCGAGGCGCGCCATCGACTACGCGATCCAGATCGCGCACGGGCTCGCGGCCGCGCACGAGAAAGGGATCGTCCACCGGGATCTCAAACCCGAGAACCTCTTCGTCACGAGGGACGGCCGCGTCAAGATCCTCGACTTCGGCCTCGCGAAGCTGACGCACCAGGAAGAGGGCAGCCAGGTCACCAACCTGCCCACGGCGACCGCCGGCACGGAGCCGGGAGTCGTGCTCGGCACACTCGGCTACATGTCACCGGAGCAGGTCCGCGGCCGCCCCGCCGACGCACGGTCGGACATCTTCTCCTTCGGCGCGATCCTCTACGAAATACTCTCGGGCAACCGCGCGTTCCGCGGCGATTCCGCGGCGGACACGATGTCCGCCATCCTCAAAGAGGATCCTCCGGAGATCTCCCTGACGAACCAGAGCGTTTCGCCGGGTCTCGAGCGCGTCACCCGTCACTGCCTGGAGAAGAACCCGGAGCAGCGCTTCCACTCCGCTCACGACCTCGCCTTCGACCTCGAGGCCCTGTCGGGAACATCTGGCACCGGTGTGCGCGCGGCCGCGTCGCGGCCGCTTCTCGGGACCGGGACACGCCTCGCCATGGCCGCGGCGGCCGCGCTGATCCTCGGTCTCGCCGCCGGACACTTTCTCTGGACGGCCTCCGCGCCGGCGACTCCCAGCTTCCGGCGGCTCACTTTCCGCCGCGGCAACATCGGGACCGCCCGGTTCGCTCCCGACGGCCAGAGCATCGTCTACTCCGCGGCCTGGGAGACGAGCCCGATCGGCATCTACTCGAGCCGTCTGGACCGCCCCGAGTCTTTGCCGCTCGGCTTTCCCAAAGCCGATCTGATCGGAGTCTCGGTGACTTCGGAGCTCGGCCTCTCGCTCCATGACGCGATGTCTCCGAGGGACGTCGGCGCGACGGGCACGCTGGCGCGCGCCACGATCGGAGGCGGGGCGCCTCGCGAGGTGCTCGAGTACGTCAACCGGGCCGACTGGACCGCGGACGGGCGCGACTTCGCAATCGTGCGCTCGGTGGGAGGCCGTGAACGGATCGAGTGTCCGATCGGCAAAGTGCTCTACGCCTCGCCCGATTCGGCGATCGTGGACATTCGCGTGTCGCGGTCCGGCGACCGGATCGCCTTCGTCGAAGCCTCGGCGCGCGGAGCGCTGGTCTGTGTCGTCGATCGGGAAGGCCGCCGGTCCGTGCTGACGAAGAGGATCGCCGCCAGACACGTCTGCTGGAGCCCCGACGGACGCGAGGTCTGGTACGACGTTCGAGGCGATTCCGGCGAAGGCCGCATCGAATCGGTGGATCTCGCGGGGACGACGCGGCCCCGAGTGCGCGTGCCGGCGGGTCTGCTCATCCACGACATCGCCCGCGACGGACGGCTTCTCGTCGAACGATACGTCGGAGGGAACGGGCTCCTCGCTTCCGTTCCGGACGCCGGCTCCGAGCGGCAGCTCGCGTGGTTCGACAGGTCGCACGCGGACGACCTTTCGGCCGACGGACGGTTGCTCCTGATTACCGAAGCCGGCGAGGCGACCGGAGCGAAAGAGGCCGTTTACATCCGCAAGACCGATGGCTCCGCCGCGGTGCGTCTCGGTGATGGGGCCGCGCTCGCCTTCTCCGCGGATGGAAAGACCGTTCTCGCGCGGCGGATCGAGGAGCCGGGCGGTCTCGTGCTCATCCCCACCGGCTCGGGCGCTCCGACGGTCCTCCCTCGGGAGCCTTTTTCCAACGTGCAGGGAGCCGCGCTGCATCCCGACGGGCGCCGCATCGTCGTCGTGGCGTCTCTTCCCGGAAAGGGACGGCGCTTCTACGTCCGCGACCTTCCCTCCGGGCCGCCGCGCGCGATCTCTCCGGAAGGATTCGATACGACGGGTCAGCCGATCTCCGCGGACGGAAAATGGGTCGTCGGATTTCGAGACTGGAGCGAGAACCTCTTTCTCTTTCCGATCGACGGAGGCGAGCCGAGGGAAATCCCGAACTCCCTGCGCCTCGACCCGGTTCGCTGGACTTCGGACGGAGCTCTGTTCGTGTCTGAGTCCGGAACGCTCCCCAAACGCGTCCATCGGCTGGACGTCTCGACCGGCGCACGGACTCTCTTTCGGGAGCTGGCACCCCCCGAGGGGGAAAACGCGATCTCCATCAACAACCCGGCGATGACCGCCGACGGACGGTATTACGCCTATTCGTACAGCCGGGCGGCGACGTCCGATCTTTTTCTCGTCGAAGGCCTGCGCGCGCCGTAACGCCGTGTCTGGAATCGTTCTTGCTCACCGCGAGCCGGTATGGCCGCGCGAAAACGGCGCGCTCTTTCTTCGGGTGAGGACCTGCCGCCCTTCGCGGAGAACGGGAAGGTCCTTCACGCGATCGTGGATACGCCGAAGGGCAGCCGGAACAAGTTCAAATGGGACGAAGAGCGAAAGCTCTACAAGCTATCCGGAGTCCTACCCGCCGGCGCCGTGTTCCCGTTCGACTTCGGCTACGTTCCGTCTACGGCCGGTGAGGATGGAGACGCGCTCGACGTCCTCCTTCTGATGGACGAACCCGCGTTCGTCGGGTGCCTGGTGGAGGCACGGTTGATCGGCGTCATCGAAGCCCGCCAGACGGAGGACGGAAAGACGGAAAGAAACGACCGGCTGATCGCCGTAGCGGAGCAGTCACGCACGCACGCGGAGATCGACGAGCTCGCCGACCTGCCGGAGAACCTCGTACACGAGATCGAGCACTTCTTCGTGTCGTACAACGCTGCGAAAGGCAAGCGCTTCGAGCCCACCGGGCGAGCAGGGTCGCGAACGGCGAGAAGGCTCGTGGTGGAGGGGAACAAGCGCGCCAACAGGAAAGTGAAGCAGAAGAAGTGATCTGACGCGCGCGGTGCGCGCGTCTATCGGGTGATCTTCGGCAGATCGGGTGATCGGGTCATCTGACCATCTGACCATCGGGTGTCCGCTCTCGCGGGCATTTGCCTCGCGGTCAACATGAGGGTACGACCCCTCACCCAACCTCTCCCCCGCCCGCGGGGGAGAGGAGAAGGCACTGGAGTTCGCGTCAGTGGCACAACAGCCCGCCGTAGCGGAGCGAGGGATTCGGCGCACGGTCGAGCGCGCATCCGCGCGAGCCGGGCGCCGGCCGCCGCAGGCGGCATTCCCTCGCTCCGCGGAGGCGACGTTTAGTGGTGATTCCAGTGCTGGGGCACTTCGAACGGCGCCGGGGGCGGGACGGGTTTCCAGTCGACTTCCCAGAAGGGGTCGAACTTCTGCCGCTTCGCCATCGGGGTGGCGCCCGCGGGCGCCAGCAGGTTTTCTCCGTCGATCGTGAACGCGAGGAAGGCGATGCACATCTCATCGGTCGTGTTCTCGCCCCAGCGGACCTCCCGCGGCGGATGGGAGACGTTCTGCGGATTTTCTTCCGAGTTGTCGTAGTGCGCGACGAGGTCGAGGCGGCTTCCCGCGGGGATCGCCAGCGGCTCGCGGAAGTTGTACTGCCGCTGCCAGTGGAAGCTCCAGTCCGGCACGTCGACGAGACATTTCTGGCTGCCGTTCGGCAGCGTCGTTCCGACGTGCATCGTTCGGCCGAGCAGGTGCATGTGCGGAGTGATCGAGAGCACGTGCACCGGGATGGGAACGATGGGCACGGACGCGGTGACCACCTGGTCTTTCGCTCCCGCCGGAATGATGAAGGACTGGTTGATGAGCGGCAGAATGCGGAGCTCCTGCCGGATCGGCTTCGTCGAGTAATGGAGCGCGACCGATGTGACGTCGGGGGCGCTCACGCCTGAAAGAGCGCTGTAGTGGACCTGCATCACGACGCGCGAGTTCTTCGGGAGGCGCAGACCGATCCCGTCCGGCAACCGAGAGGGGACGCTGCCGGGAACCCAGCCGCCGAGCGCGTTCTGAAGCGTGAACCCGGGCCCTCCGAAACACGAGTAACCGGGGCCGGGATCCGCCGCGTCGAGCGACTCCGATTCTCCGGTGGTGTCGACGAAGAGCAGGACGTGGTGGACCATCTTTCCCACCCCCGGGGAGACCTCGACGGCGTTCACCCACCGGTCGTCCGCCAACCCCGTCGGCATCACGAAGCAGCGATAGACGTCTCCCCTGGAGAAATCCGGCGTCATCGGCGCGGACATCGTGAGCACCTTGTCCGGCTGTCCGAGCTGCCATCCGTCCGAGAATGTCAAAGGGGGCGGAAGGTCCTTCGGATCCCCCGCGACCGCTCCGAGGTCGAACCAGTCGGAAAAGGTCGCGATCTCCGCGGGCGTGAGCGAGGGATCGTCCTGGAAGTCCGTGCAGGCCGAATCGACGCGCCAGGGAGGCATCGTGCGGTTCTGCGTGCTCACCACCATCGATCCCTTGTGCGCGTAAGCGTCGGCGTACGTCACGAGCGGGAACGGAGCGATTCCTCCGTCGTGATGGCAGCTCTGACAGCGCGCCTGAAGGATCGGGGCGACGTCGCGGTTGAACGTGACGCGAGCGGTGGGCACGATCGGATCGCGGAACCCCACCACTCGCGGAGCCCGGCCGCGAGGCGGCGCGTCCTGCGCGAGCGCGACGATCGCCCACCCGACGAGGGCAAGACCGACGAGCGCCGGCGCAATTCGCCGAAGGAGCATCGAGGAATTCTATCGAAATCCTGCCGACTACCGACTACCGACTACCGACTACCGACTACCGACTACCGACCGGATCCCCCAGCTTCCATCCCCCTCCGAGGGCCCGATACAGGATGACGAGGTTCACGAGCCGAGCCGAGCGCGTCTGGGCCAGCGCGATCTCCGCGGGGAAGAGCTGCTGCTGGGCGTCCAGCACCTCGACATAGCTCGAAAGGCCCGCGAGATAGCGGATGTTGGCGAGGCGCACCGCTTCCCTGTAAGCGTTCACCGTGCGCGTCTGCTGCTCCTCGACCTGCGCCAGCTTCTCGTGCGCCACCAGGGCGGTCGAGACCTCGCCGAAAGCATTGCGGACGGTCCCTTCGTACTGGGCGGCGAGCTCGTCGAAGATGGCGCGGCTCACACGGAGCTGGTTCTTCAGCCGCCCGCCCTCGAAGAGCGGGCCCGCCAGTCCGCCGACGATCGACCAGCTCTTACCGGACGAAAAGAGAGTCGAGATCTCCGGACTCACGCCGCCGAACGCAGCCGTCAGGCTGATCACTGGAAAGAAGCTCGCGATGGCTGCTCCGACATTCGCGTTCGCGGCGACGAGCTGCTGCTCCGCCTGGCGCACGTCGGGGCGCCGCTCGAGCAGGGACGACGGAAGCCCGGCGGGGATGTCGTTGGGGATCGGCTGCTCGTTGAGCGCCTTTCCGCGGAGTATCGGGCCGGGGTTTCTACCGAGCAGGAAAGAGAGAAGGTTCTCTTCGGCGACGATCTGCCTCTCGAGGTCGGGGATTGCCGCCGCGGCGGTCCCGAGCGCCGCCTCGGCGCGTGAGACCTGGAGACCCGACGCTACTCCGCCGCCAAGCTGACGGTTGAAGAGGTCGAAGGTCCCCTGAAAAGCCTCCGTGGTGCCGCGCGCGATCTCGAGCCGCCGGTCGAGCTCGCGCAGCCGGAAGTACGACTCGGCCACCTGCGACACGACGGAGAGCAGCACGCCACGTCGAGCCTCTTCCGTCGAGAGGTACTGCGCGAGCGCCGCTTCCGAGAGGCGCCGGATCCGCCCCCACAGGTCGATCTCCCAGGAGAGCCCCAGGTTGGCCTGGAACACGGTGCCCGTGGGGCTGTCCGTCTTTCCCGAAACGAAGTCGGACTGCCGGCCGTGAGCGACCTGGCCCTGATAGTTGACCTGCGGCACGAGCTCGGAGCGGGCGATTCCCGCGCGCGCGCGGAATTCCTCGACGCGGGCCGCCGCGACCCGGACGTCGAAGTTGCGGCGGAGCGCCTCGTCGACGAGGGCCTTCAGCGCGTCGTCGCCGAAGAAGTCCCACCACGGCTCGTCGGCGAGCGACGCTGCCGTCGCCGGAGCGACCTGTCCGCGGTGGGCTTCGGGAGAGTCGATCGCCGGACGCTTGTACGCCGGGCCCAGAAGGCAGCCCGCGGACGACAGGAGCGACACCGACGCGAGAAGCGCCGCCGCGAGACGCCGCACGTCAGCCCTCCGTCGTTCCCGGTTCCGGGGCCGGAATTGCGGCGGCCTTTCCGCGGGCGAGGCGCCGCCGCAGGCCGATCTTCTCGACCATCACGAACAGCGACGGAATGAGGAAGATCGCGAGGCCGGTCGCGGCGAGCATCCCGACGACGACGACGGTGCCCAGGATTCGCCTCCCGGAAGCTCCCGCGCCCTGAGCGATCCAGAGCGGCACGCAGCCGAGGATGAAGGCAAACGAGGTCATCAGGATCGGCCGCAGCCGCAGCCGCGCGCCGACGAGGGCCGACTCGACCAGGTCCCGCCCCTTCTCGTGCTCGATCTTCGCGAACTCGACGATCAGGATCGCGTTCTTCGCGGAAAGGCCGATCAGCATGATGAGACCGATCTGCGCGTAGATGTCGAGGTCGTACTTTCGCAGGAAGAGGCCGACGAACGCGCCGAACACCGCCACGGGAACCGAAAGCAGGACCGACAGCGGCAGAGACCAGCTCTCGTACAGGGCGGCGAGGATCAGGAAGACGAACACGAGCGAGAGCGCAAACACGGCGACGGAAGAGCCGGAGAACTTTCGCTCCTGGTAGGAAAGGTCGGAGAAGTCGTAGCCCATCTCGGGAGGCAGGACCTGGTGGGCGACCTCCTCGAGCGTAGCGAGCGCCTGCCCCGAGCTGTAGCCCGGCGCCGCCGCTCCGATGACCTGCGCCGCGCGATAGAGGTTGAAGCGGTTCGTGTACTCGGGACCGGAAGTGCGGCGGATCGTCACGAGCGACGACAGCGGCACCATGTTTCCGTCGGCGTTGCGAACGAAGTACCGATCGATGTCGGCGGCGTTCCCGCGCTGCTCCCCCTCCGCCTGGAGGAACACGCGCCACTGCCGCCCGAACCGATTGAACTGGTTCAGGTAGAGGCCGCCGAGATACGCCTGCATCGTCTGGTAGACGTCGGCGACGGCGACGCCCTGCTTCAGGACCTTGTCGCGATCGACGTCCGCGTAGATCTGCGGCACCGCGGCGTTGAACACCGAGTTCACGCCCACGAGCTCCTTGCGCTTGCGGCACGCCTCCAGGAACGTCTGGAGGTTTCGCGCCAGGAATTCGACGTCGCGTCCGGAGCGGTCCTGCAGCCAGAAGGAGAAGCCGCCGGCGCTGCCGAGCCCCGGAATCGCGGGCGGCGAAAACGCGAATGCCACGGCTTCGGGCACCTCGCGGGCGAGCCGGCCGTTCAACTTCTGGATGATCGCGTGCGCCTCGAGGTCCTTCGACTCGCGCTCGCTCCACGGCTGCAGGCTGACGAAGAAGAATCCGTTGTACGTAGCGGACACGCGCGTCAGCAGGCTGAAGCCCACGACGTCGGTCGCGTACTGGACTCCTTTGGTCTCGCCCAGGATCTTCTCGACGCGCCGGCACACCTCGTTGGTGCGCTGGAGCGACGCCGCCGGCGGCAGCTGGATGTTGACCAGCGCGTACCCCGCATCTTCTTCGGGAAGGAAGCTCGTCGGAAGCTTGCGGCCGAGGACCGCGTCGAGGAGAAGGAATCCGCCGAGGATTGCGACCGTCACGAGGGCCTTCCGGATCAGCCCGTGCGACACGTTCACGTATCCGTGGGTCGCCTTAGCGAACCAGCGGTTGAAGGCGG
Source organism: Thermoanaerobaculia bacterium (assembly GCA_035631095.1). Lineage (GTDB taxonomy): Bacteria > Acidobacteriota > Thermoanaerobaculia > UBA5066 > Gp7-AA6 > JALYUA01. The sequence continues at coordinate 4,132 of DASQJK010000264.1, read as the reverse complement.
CGAAGAAGCGAGCGAGCGGGCCGCGCCCCTCCTTGCGGGGCCGCAGCAGCATCGCGGACAGAGCCGGCGAGAGAGAGAGCGCGTTGAACGCCGAGATGAGGACGGAAATCGCGATCGTCACGGCGAACTGCTTGTTGAGGCGTCCCTGGATTCCGCTGGTCAACGCGATCGGCACGAAGACCGACGTCAGGATCAGCGCGATGCCGATGACCGGCCCCGACACTTCCTTCATCGCCTGCAGGGTCGCTTCCCTCGGTGCCATGCCTTCTTCGATGTGGTGCTCCACCGCCTCGACCACGACGATGGCGTCGTCGACCACGAGTCCGATCGCGAGCACGAGCCCGAAGAGAGAGAGCGTGTTGATCGAGAAGCCGAGAAGCGGAAAGACCGCGAACGTGCCGATGAGGGAGACGGGCACCGCGATCATCGGGATGAGCGTCGCGCGCCAGTTCTGGAGGAACAGGTAGACGACGAGGATGACGAGGACCATCGCTTCCGCAAGCGTGGTCGCGATCTCCCGGATGCCTTCCGTCACGGGACGCGTCGTATCGAGCGAGAAGACGTAGTCGAGATCCGCGGGAAACCGCGGCTTCAACTCCGCCATCGTCTTCTTGACGCCCTCGGAGACCGCGAGGGCGTTCGAGCCGGGCGTCTGGAAGATCGCGATGATGCAGGAGGCCCGGCCGTTCATGCGGGCGATCTGCCTGTAGGAGAGCGCGCCGAGCTCGATGCGGGCGACGTCGCCCAGCCGTACGATCGATCCGTCCGGGTTGGAGCGCACGACGATCTTCGCGAAGTCTTCGGGCGTCTGGAGGCGCCCCTGCGCCCGCACCGTGTAGGTCATCTCCTGGCCCGGCGGCGAGGGCTCGCCTCCCACCTGACCCGCCGGGTTGACGTTGCTCTGCTGCTGCACCGCGCGATTCAGGTCGGGCACCGTGATGCCGAGCTTGGCGAGGAGGTCGGGCTTGACCCAGATCCGCATCGCATAGTCGCCTGCGCCGAAGACGAGGACCTGCCCGACGCCCGGCACGCGGTAGAGCGTGTCGTTGATGTTGATGTTGGCGTAGTTGGCGAGAAAGAGAGAGTCGTAGGTGCCCTTCGGCGAGTTGAGCGCGATGAGCAGCAGGGGCAGGCCGGTCGACTTGCGGATGTTCAGGCCGAACTGGCTCACGTCCGTCGGAAGGAACGGCTGCGCCTGCGCGACGCGATTCTGGGTGTTCACCTGGTCGACCGTCGGATCGCTCTCGACGTCGAAGGTGACGGTGAGCGACATGGTGCCGTCGTTCGCGTTCGTCGACTGCATGTAGATCATGTTGTCGACGCCGTTCATCTGCTGCTCGAGAGGCGCGGCGACCGACTGCTCGATCGTCACCGAGTCGGCGCCCGTGTACGTCGTCGAAGCGATGATCTGCGGCGGAATGATCTGCGGGAACTGAGCCACGGGCAGCCCCCGCATCGCCACGAGCCCGCCGATGATCGTGATGATCGATATGACCATCGCGACGATCGGGCGGTTGACGAAGAACCGCGACACGGGCTACCTCGCCCCCACCGAGCCGGACGAAGCCGTCCCGGGGCCGTTCTGCTGCGCCGCCTGCGAGGGAGCGGCCGGGCGCGGATCGACCACGGCGCCGGGCCGGACCTTCTGCGTTCCCTCGACGACGATGCGTTCACCCGGTGAGAGCCCCTTCGTCACGACCCAGGAGCTGCCGATCCTGTCTGCCGTCTGGATCGGCCGGATCTCGACCTTGTTGCCCGGCCCGACCACCGCGACCTGGTAATTTCCCTGGAGCTCGGTGACGGCGCGCTGCGGCACGAGGATGGCGCCGTGGCGCACCGAAGTCGTCGCGCGGACGCGCGCGTACTGGCCGGGGCGGAGCAGCCGGTCGGGGTTCGGAAACACTCCGGCGAGCTGCAGCGTGCCCGTGCGGGGATCGATGCTGCGGTCCTGCAGCAGAGGGTCGCCGCGCAGCGGGTACTCCGACCCGTCCGAGAGGATGAGCTGAAGCATTCCCTTTCCCTTCCCGCCGCCCATCAGTCCGCCGTTCTGCGACCACTGCAGGTACTCCTGCTCGCTCGGGCTGAAGTACACCTTGATGGGATCGACCTGCGAGACCGTGGTCATGAGCGTCTGAGGGCTCACGAGATTGCCGACCTGCGCCTTGGCGATTCCGGCGATCCCGTCGATGGGCGACACGACGCGTGACCAGTCCCGGGAGAGCTGCGCCCGCTCGACGTTCGCTCGCGCCGCATCGACGTTCGCCTGCGCCTGACGTTCCGCCGAAAGGGCGTTGTCGAGCTCCTGCTGGCTGACCGCCTTCTCCTTGACGAGCGGGGTGAAGCGCTCGACGTCGAGCTTCGCGCGGGCGAGCGCCGCCTGGTTGCGCGAGAGCTCACCGCGCATCTGATCGAGAGACGCCTGGAACTGCCGCGCGTCGATCTCGAACAGGACGGTGCCGCGCTTGACGAAGGATCCTTCCCGATAGTCCTGCCGCAGGAGATATCCTTCGACCTGCGGCCGGATCTCCGCGTTGACGTAGCCGTCGAGAGTTCCGATCCACTCCTTCACGACCGGCACGTCTGCCGTCGCGACCGACAGCACCTCCACCGTCGCGGGTGGAGGCGCAGGCGGGGCCGCCGCCTTCCGGCACGCGAGCGCCGAGAGCAGCACGGCGGCCGCTCCGAGCTTCTTCGCCGAGTCTCGCCGCATCCAGCGCAAAGGCATCAAACCCTCCGGATCCGCTCGCAGGCTCGCGTCACGCCGGCCTCCTGCCGATGCCGTGGACGAAGATCTCGAGGATGCCGGCGGCGAGCCCTTCCGGAGTGTCCCCGGCCGTCCCCGACTCGACCGCGGCGCGGATCATCCCCCGGAAAAAAGTCGCCGCCGACGAGATGTCCGTGACCCGGAACACTCCGGAAGCCACGCCGTCGGACAGGCACTGCTCGACCAGCTTCTGGAGCACCTCCTTGCGCTTGGAGAGCTCCTCGGTGCGCGCTTCGAAGCGTTGCTCGTCTTCCATGAGGAGCCTCGACAGGTCTCCTCGCACGCGGAAGAAAGCGATGACCTCCCGGGCGATCCGTTCCAGGCGCTCGGCGGGCGGCGCTCCCCGGAAAGAGGCGGCCGAGAGCGCGCTCGCGAGCGCGTCGAAGCCGTAGAGGATCGCCGCGAAGTGGAGGTCCTCTTTCGTTTCGAAGTAGCGGTAGATGGTCCCTTTTCCCACATGGGCGGCCGCCGCCACGTCGTCGATCAAGACGTGGTGATAGGGGCGGGCGGAGAACACCCGCGCGGCGGCGTCGAGGATTTCGGCTTCTTTGGAGGCGGTCTTGGCTCGGGCCATACGGTACTGACCGGTCAGTTTCAATTTCTCCGGCAGGAAGGATATTCCAGGTCGTTCTCCGGGAGCGTCTTCTAAGATCGCGCGCCGTGCCCACCTCGCCCCGCCCACGCTCCGCGCCCTACCTCGCCCTTCGGCATCGGGATTACCGGCGCCTCGTATGGGGGTACCTCGTCTCCGGCACCGGTTCCCAGATGCAGTCGGTCGCGATCAACTGGCACGTCTACCTGCTGACCCGGTCGCCCCTCGCGCTCGGATTCGTGGGTCTCTCGCGCGTGATCCCCATCGTCGTGTTCTCCCTCTGGGGAGGCGTCCTGGCCGACCGCCTCGACCGGCGAAAGCTCATGATCGTCACCCAGAGCTTCATGACCGCGGTGGCCGCGCTCCTCGCGGTGGCGACGTTCACCCATCGGGAGTCGCTCTGGCTGCTCTATGCGATGACGGCGTGCTCTTCGGGAGCCGGCGCCTTCGACGCCCCCGCGCGGCAGGCCCTGATCCCGAGGCTCGTGCCCGACGAGGACCTCCCCGGCGCGCTGTCGCTCAACTTCGCCGTTTTCACGGCGGGAATGATCGCCGGCCCCGCGCTCGCCGGATGGATCATCGCCGGGCACGCGCTCGCGCCCCATGCGGCCGGACCGGGGTCGCATGGCGTCGCGGCGGCATCCACGGGCGGGCTCGCGTGGATCTACCTCGTCAACGCGGCTTCCTTCCTCGCCGTCATCTACGCGCTCGCCACGATGCGGATCTCAGGAGCGCCCGCCGCACCGCTTGCCGCGGGCCGCCGTGCCGCCGCGGAC
>DASQJK010000263.1:0-4805 GCA_035631095.1 Thermoanaerobaculia bacterium | reverse complement strand
CGGCCCCGGACCAAGAGCGACCCTCCGGTGGACTGGAAGTCGAGGGTCCTCGAGTGGTGGCCGCCGGTTCTCCTCGCGTTCCTCGCCGGCACGGCGCGCTCCGCGAACAACTGGCTTCTGCCCGCGTGCGCGATCCTTCTCGTCACGGCGGCGGTGCTCCGGCGCGGCGGCGGGCGTCTTCCTCCGCTGTCGGAGGCCGTCCGCGGCGCGATCTCGGGCGTTCTGCTGACGCTCCTCTCTCTCGTACTGTGGCTCCCCTACTCGAAGTCGTATTCGCTTCCGACGCAGGGTCTCGGCGTGGTCACGCTGAAGACGGACCTGATCGACTTCCTCCTCTTCTGGGGAGTCCTCTTCGTCCCGGCGCTGATGGGCCTCGTCCCACGGGAGCGGCCGGCCGACGAAGCCGCGCGACGGCGCCGCGACCTTCGCGCTGCGCTGATCGCCGGCGGCTCGCTCCTCCTCGCCCTTGCCTCGCAGACTCCGGTTCTCCTCGCGGTCGTTCCGCTTCTTCTCGTCTCCTGCGCGTTCGCGTGGCGGGCGCTGAAGGCGGAAGTCCCCGACCCGCCCGCGGTCTGGACAGGTTTCCTGCTCGTCCTCTCCCTCTCCATCATCGCCGGCTGCGAGTTCGTCTACTTCAAGGACTCCTACGGGGTCGACCTCCAGCGCATGAACACGGTGTTCAAGTTCTACAACCAGGCGTGGCCCCTGCTCGCCGTCGCGGCGGCGGTTCTCGCGGAGAAGGTGTGGAGCGAAGCGGGCCGGTTCCGTCAGGCCGCCAGGGCCGTCCTCGCGGTCACGGTCGTCGCAGCGTTGCTCTACCCCATCGACGCCGCGCTCTCGCGCCTGCAGATGCACTCGGGACCGTTCACGCTCGACGCCTCGCAGGCGCTCACGCGGCGCTCCCCCGCCGACGCGGCCGCGATCGGCTGGCTCGAGCGCAGCGCGCCGAGGAACGCCGTCGTCCTGGAAGCCTCCGGCGATCCCTACGGAGAGTTCGCGCGGATATCGAGCCACACGGGAATCCCGACGCTGCTCGGCTGGTCCAACCACGAGAGCCTCTGGCGCGGGAACGAACAGGAAATCTCCGACCGCGCGACGTATCTGAAAGTCTTCTACGGCGGCGACGAGCGGCTCGCCAACGCGGTCGTCCAGAAGTACAAGGTGACGCACGTCGTGCTCGGAGACATGGAGCGCAAGCTCTACCCCAACGCCGACCTCATCTCGCGCTACCTGTTCCTGAAGCCGGAGTTCCCCGGGCCGACGACCGTCTACTCGATCCGCAAGATCCCATGAGGATCCTGATGGCGCTCGACTACTACCGCCCGTACGTCTCCGGCCTGGCGGTATACGTCGAGCGGCTCGGCCACGCGCTTGCGGCCCGCGGACATCGCGTCACAGTCCTCACGCACCGGCACGCGGAGTCGCTTCCGGGCGCCGAGGAAGGAGACGGAATCCGCATCGTGCGCGCGCCGGTGCTCACGAGGGTCGGCAAAGCGCTCGTCGCGCCCGCTCTGCTGCGGGAAGCGCGCCGCGAGCTGCGGCGTGCGGACGTCTTCCACCTGCATGCGCCGCTCGCCACGGCGGCCCCCCTGGCCGCGATCGCTTCCTCCCAGGGCGTGCCCTTCATCGTGACGTACCACTGCGACCTCCGCACGCCGGCGGGCCTCTCGCAGCGGCTCGTCGAAGCCATCGCGCGCGGGTCGCAGAACTTCGCCCTCGACCGCGCCGCGAGAGTCGTCACGTACACGGAGGACTACGCCCGCAACACGGAATCACTGGCGGAGCGCCCCGAAAGGGTCGGCTGGATCCTGCCGCCCGTTCCAGATCCGAGGCCGAGCGCGCTCGACCGCGAGGCGGCGCGCCGCCGGTACGGAATCCGAGGCGGGCCCGTCCTCCTTTTCCTCGGCCGGTTCGCGGAAGAGAAGGGTCTGCCGGTTCTCCTCTCCGCGTTCGACCTGCTTCGCCGCACGCACCCGGACGCCGCGCTCGTCCTCGCGGGCGAGAAGGACGCCGTCCCGGGCGAACGGGTCGGAGAGCGGCTCGCTCCGCTCCTCGCGGACCCGTCGTCGGGAATCGTTGCGACCGGCCTCGTGCCTCCCGACCGCGTCGCCGAGCTCTTCGCGGCCGCCGACGTCCTGGTGCTCCCGTCGCTCAACTCGACGGAATCCTTCGGCCTCGTCCAGGTGGAAGCGATGCTGTGTGGCGTGCCCTCCGTCGCCTCGGATCTTCCCGGCGTCCGCCAGCCCGTGCGGATGACGGGCATGGGCGAGATCGCGAGAATCGGCGACGCGCAAGACCTCGCTGAAAAGATCGCGAAGGTGCTCGCTTCACCGGGAACGTACCGGCGCAGTCGCGCGCAGGTGCGGGCCGTCTTCTCGATCGACCGCACGTGCGCCGAGTACGAGGCCGTGTACGAGACCGCTCTGCGCGCCTGACCCTTTTTGCGCGTTTGCGCGACTGACCCCCGGATTCCGGCTAAAATGAAGGCTCAAAATGACTGACCGGAAACGGTTTCTGATCACCGGCGGCGCCGGGTTCATCGGATCGAACTCCGCCCGAAAGCTGGCCGGCCTCGGGCATGACGTCGTGGTTTTCGACAATCTTTCCCGTTCCGCCGCTCCGTTCAACAGAGACTGGCTCCTGCGGGTCGCGCCTTCGGTCCGATTCGTCCAGGGGGACGTACGCAACGCGGCCGACCTCCGCGCCGTTCTCGCGGAGCCGCTCGACGCCGTGATTCACCTGGCGGGCCAGGTGGCGGTCACCACCTCGATCGTCGACCCGGCCGCGGACTGGGAGTCCAACGCCGTCGGCACGTTCCGGCTGCTCGAAGCCCTGCGGGCGCGCTGGGGCAAGGACCCCGCACGCGCCCCGCTCCTGATCTACGCGTCCACGAACAAGGTCTACGGACACATCTCCTCGGGAGAGGTCCTTCGGGACGGCCGGTGGGACCTCGCCACCGGGACGGCGGGCGTGTCGGAGGACGAGCAGCTCTCCTTCGAGTCACCCTACGGCTGCTCGAAGGGCGCGGCGGACCAGTACGTCGTCGACTACCACCGCAGCTTCGGCCTGCCGACCGTCGCCTTCCGCCAGTCGTGCATCTACGGCGAGCGGCAGTTCGGCGAGGAGGACCAGGGCTGGGTCGCGTGGTTCGCGCTCGCGGCGGTCTTCGGTCTTCCCATCACGATCTTCGGCGACGGCAACCAGGTGCGCGACCTCCTCTGGGTGGACGACCTCGTCGCGGGCTATCTCGCCGCGCTCGAGCACAAGCCGGAAGTAGCCGGCAAGGCCTTCAACATCGGAGGCGGGCCCGACTTTCGCCTCTCTCTCGCCGAGCTCATGCGTACGCTCGAAAAAAGGCTCGGCCGGCCCATCCCCGTCTCGAGGGCGCCGGCGCGCCTCGGCGACCAGAAAGTCTTCTACTGCGACGTCTCCCGCGCGCGCGCCGCGCTCGGGTGGACGCCCCGTGTCTCCCCCGCGGAGGGAGTCGATCGCCTGCTGGGATGGATTTCCGCCAACCGCGCGGAGATCGCCGGCTTCCTCGCCCGCAAGGGCGTCCCCGTCCCGGCCGAATAACCCGGAGGAAAAGCCTCGAGCGTGCCGTCACCCCGCAGGAGAGCCCGCTTGCTGTTCGCGGGCATGATGCTCGCCGCAGCCATCCTGCGGCTGACGGGCGTTTCCTGGGACGAGCGCCGCCACCTCCACCCGGACGAGCGCTTCTTCTCGATGCTCGAGGACGGGATCCAGTTTCCGAAGAGCGTCGCGGGCTACTTCGACTCGGCGCACTCGCCTCTCAATCCATTCAACCGGAACTTCCAGCCCGTCTACGGCACGTTCCCGATCTTCCTGGCGAAAGTCGTCTCGGCGGCGCTCCTTCACCGCGACGGTTACGACACCACGTTCCTCGTCGGACGCGTCCTTTCGGCGCTCTTCGACCTCGCGACCATCTGGATCACTTACCTCCTGGCGCGCCGCTTCGGGAGCCGTCTCACCGCGTCGTGCGCGGCCTCGCTCCTCGCGTTCTGTCCCCTCGGAATCCAGCTGTCGCACTTCTGGGGATCCGACAGCTTTCTCACCACTTTTTCGGCGCTCGCTCTCCTCGGCTCGGTTCGGATCGCGCGGGGACGAACGCGTTGGACCGTCCTCGCCGGCACGGGCGCGGCGATCGGGCTCGCCGCCGCGTGCAAGGTCACGGGCCTCGCGCTCTTCGGACCCGCGGGGTTCGCGGTGCTCGCGTCCGCGCTCTTCACCGAATCCGGCCGGCGGCAGAAGCTGCGCGCTCTCCTCCTCGCCGCCGGCCGGGGATCGATCGTCCTCGTCGCCGCTTTCGCCGCGGTGCGCGTCACTTTTCCCTACGGGTTCGCCGGACTCTTCCGGCTCGACCCGCGATGGATCGGGGCGCTCAAGGAGCTGACGAACCTCACTCGCGGCTACGGTTTCCCCCCCCAGGTCCAGTGGGCGGGCCGCACGCCGCTCTTTCCTTTTCGCAACCTCGTGCTGTGGGGCGCCGGGATCTTCTTCGGCATCCCGGCCGTGATCGCGCTCGTGTGGGCGCCCATGCGCGCATGGAAGCGGCGCGACGACGGCATCTTCCTGCTCTGGCTGCATGCGCTCATCGTGTTCGGCTATCACGCGACCGCGAGCACGAAGAACATCCGCTACTTCTATCCCGCGTATCCGGCGCTCGCGGTGCTCGCCGCGGTGATGCTCGCCGCGTTCGCGGAACGCGAGCGCGCCCCGGGCCTCGGCCGCAGAGCCGCGCGGGCCCTGCCCGCGATCGCGGTGGCCGGCACCTTCCTGTTCGGCCT
>DASQJK010000262.1:0-4763 GCA_035631095.1 Thermoanaerobaculia bacterium | reverse complement strand
CAAATCGACCGTGCTGACCGGGCGGGTGGCGAGTACGGTCGGCTTCCCCCCGAACATCTGCCCGGTCGCGAACTCGGCCGTGAGACCGGGGCCCCCTTCCGCCGTGGTGAAGACCGACGCCGGGACGGCCGCCCCGTCCTTGCGGAGGAACTGCGTCCCCGGCACGAAGTTGATGTGCGCCTCGGGGAACTCCGCCTTGAGTCCTTCCAGCACGGAGACGGTGTGCGTCGGGATGCCCGTGTAGTTGCCGAGCAGGTATCGGGTCTGGTCCGCCAGCGGCCCGACGACCGCGATCCTGGTCGCGCCCTTCTTCAGCGGCAGGGTGCCGTCGTTCTTCAGCAGCACCATCGACTTGTTCGCGATGTCGCGGGCCAACGCGCGGTGTTCCGCGCTGTCGAGTTGCTTCTCGTCGATCTTCGAATACGGGACCATCTCCGGCGGGTCGAACATGCCGAGCTTCATCCGCGCCGTGAAGAGGCGGACCAGTGCCCTGTCGATCTCACCCTCTTTCAGGATGCCCTGCCGGTAGGCGTCGAGGTACGGCTTGTAGTCGTGAGCGTCTTTCACCTTCGCCACGAAGTCTATGCACTCGTTGTCCATGCCGCGCTGTAACGCGAGGGCGGAGGCTTCGGCCTGTGTCTTCGTGAAGTGGTGGTCGCGGAAAATATTGATGACGGCCTCGCAGTCCGAGACCACGTAGCCCTGAAAGTCCCACTTCCCGCGCAGCTGGTCTTGCAGCAGGAACTCGTTCGCGCACGCCGGCTGCCCGTTGATGCTGTTGTAGGCGCACATGACCGAGCCGGCCTTCCCTTCCGTCACGGTCGCGCGAAACGCCGGCAGGTACGTGTCCAGTTCGTCGTGTTTGCTGACCTTCACGTCGGCGGTGTGGCGCGTCGGCTCGGGGCCGCTGTGGACGGCGAAGTGTTTGGGGGTCGAGATCACGCGGTAGTACTTCGGGTCGTCGCCCTGCATCCCGCGGACGAAGGCGACGCCCATGCGCGCCGTCAGGTATGGGTCTTCCCCGAAGGTCTCCTGCCCGCGCCCCCAGCGGGGGTCGCGAAAGATGTTGATGTTGGGCGCCCAGAAGTCCAGCCCCTCGAAGATGTCGCTGTGCCCGTCGCGCAGGCCCTGCACGTGCTTGATGCGCCCTTCGGTCCCGATCACCACGGCCATGCGGTGGATCGCGTCCGCGTCGAACGTCGCGGCCAGCCCTACGGGGTTGGGGAATTCGGTCGTGCCTTTCGTGGCGACGCCGTGCGAGGCTTCGCTCCACCAGTCGTACTCGGGCACGCCGAGCCGGGGAATCGCGCGCGACTGGTTCACAAGCTGTGTGACCTTCTCTTCCACCGTCATGCGGCGGACGAGGTCCTCCGCGCGCTGCTGCGGGGGCAGGCCAGGGTTCAGGTAGGCGGGCTTTTCCGCGTTCTGGGCGGACACGCCGCCCGCGTTCAGGAAGATGGCAAACGCCAATAGGATTCGCACACAGAGTCTCTTCATCTCTCTCCTCCGAGGGACACAGTAAACGACAGTCACGATGTGGCTCCGGCTTCGGCGCGAGCTTGCCGACCTGTACTTTCGCCGGGGTATGCTTCCGCATGAATGTACCGCGAAAGGACGGAAGGTTGAAGGAAGAAATGCCCGATCAGAGGCCGGAAAGTCATTTGTTAGGGCTTGAAAATTCTTGAAAGTTTATGTAGGCGCGTTGAAGCAGTTGACGCCTGCGGTCGAAACTTGCTCCCTGATGTGAATTCAGCCCGGGTCAGCCCGGAACGGTGTTTCCGGACACCCGGAGTTCGTTTACAATGCCGGCCATCGCCAATCGCTTGCGCGGCGCGGTTCGCCGGTAATCCAGTCCGTTCAGTCTCAAGCTTTGCGACTTTGCCTCGCCGAACCGGGCGGGGTCTCAAAGTCTCACGTCTCCGGGTCGGAAAAGCTGGCCTATGCGTATGTCAGTAAAGTCGTTAATCAGATACGGTATTGTTCTGCTACTGGTTGTCGCCGGCTCGGTAGAGTGCGCGGCGACCGAACCTCGATTCGCCGTTAAGGAGGCTCGCAGAGATGCGAACGGCGTCACCTTCCGCACCGCGAAGGGGATCATGCGGATCGAAGTCTGCGGCGACCAGGTCATACACGTCGTCGCCGGCCCCACGCCCGAAATCCCAAGCCCTAAGGTCCCGGTCGTTACGCAGCCGTGCCGGGCTAACGACTTTCGGTTCAAGGCGGGGAAGAAGGTGGCCCGGCTCTCCACCGCGGCGGTCACGGTGACGATAGACGCCGCGACGGGCGCGGTAAGTTTCCTCTCCAGCGGCGGGAGGCCCGTGCTGGCCGAGCCGAAGGGAGGCGGCAAAGCCTTCGACGTGCCCTCCGTGTTCGAGGCGAAGGCCTGGCAGGTGCAGCAGAGCTTTCTTGCGCCCGCGGACGAGGCCCTGTACGGCCTGGGTCAGCACCAGGAAGGAATCTTCGACGTTCGCGGAGTCCCGGTTCGCCTGAGCCAGGCGAACACAAACATTTCGATCCCGTTCCTGCTGTCGAGCAAGGGGTACGGCATTCTCTGGAACAACGCCTCGCTGACCGACTTCAACCCCGCCGACCAATCAATCGCGATTGACCCGGGCACAGGCAAGGGGAAGTTCACCACCGGCGCGAAAGGCGTCTACGGCTTTGTGCTGACCGGCGACAACAGAGATCAGCTCATGCTCCGGGTGGACGGACAGCCGGTGATTGATTTGCAGAACACCTGGACTCCGACGACGGCCTCGGGCTTTGTCGCCTTGGAGGCGAACACAGAGTACGAAGTCACCGCGCAGGGCGGCAAGGGGGGAGTCCAACTGGCCGTCCGGCCTCCACAGGAGACGACGACGTTCCGTTCAGAAGTGGGGCAGGCGGTTGATTACTATTTCTTTTACGGCCCCGAGTTGAGCCGCGCCGTCTCCGATTACCGCCGCCTCACGGGCGAAGCGCCTCTATTTCCGAAGTGGGCCTACGGGTATTGGCAGTGTCGGGAGCGTTATCACAGCCAGCAGGAAATACTTGACACGGCGGCGGAGTTCCGGAGGCGAAAAATTCCTGTTGATGTGTTGGTGCAGGACTGGCTGTACTGGGGCAAGTACGGCTGGAACGCGCTGAAGTTCGACGAGGGGCGTTATCCGCGGCCCAAGGAGATGCTGGATCAGCTCCACGCGAACGACCTGCGCATGATGATTTCGGTGTGGTCCAAGTTCGGGGAGGAGACGGACGTTTACAAGCGGATGGCGGCGAGGGCTCTTCTCATTCCGGGGGACCCCTGGATGGACTTCTTCAACCCGCAGGCCCGAAACGCCTTCTGGTCGGAACTCAAGGACGGCATCTTCCGGGGCGGAATGGACGGCTGGTGGATGGACGCCTCCGAGCCGGAGTACGACGCGCTCAAGGGCAAGCAGACGTTTCTGGGAAGCGGCAACTCCCTACGCAACGCCTATCCGCTCTATGTCTCACAGGCCATCTACGAAGGCCAGCGCGCGACGACAGACCGCAAGCGGGTCGTGATCCTGACGCGCTCGGCCTTCGCGGGGCAGCAGAGGTATGCCGCGGCCTCCTGGTCAGGCGACATCAGCGCGAACTGGGTCACACTCCGGCGTCAGATTCCCGCGGGGCTGAGTTTCGGCATGTCCGGCATGCCGTACTGGACGACGGACGTCGGCGGCTTCTTTCGCCCCAAGGATCAGTACACGTCCGAAGGCTATCACGAACTGCTCGTCCGCTGGTTCGAGTACGGCGCGTTCTGCCCCATCTTCCGCGTCCACGGGTACCAGTCGAACGCCGAGATTTGGAATTACGGACCGGGGGTCGAAGGCATCCTCAGGCAGTACGACGAGCTGCGCTATCGCCTGCTGCCGTACATCTATTCCGCCGCCTGGGGGGTGACGAAGAACGGCGAAACGCTCATGCGCGCTCTGCCCCTCGAATTCTCCTCCGACGCGAAGGCGCGAAGAGTCTCGGACCAATTCATGTTCGGCCCCACTTTGCTGGTCAGCCCCGTAACCACGGAGGGGGCGACGGAGCGGTCGCTCTACCTCCCCGCCGGCAACGACTGGATAGATTTCTGGACGGGCAAGCGTGTTCGCGGCAGTGAGAGTATCAACGCGGCTGCCCCACTGGATAGGATTCCGATCTACGCCAGGGCCGGCTCGATCATTCCTTTCGGCCCGCACGCGGAATCCGCTTCGGCGAAGCCGGACCCGATTGAGCTACGCATCTACACGGGGGCGTCTGCGGATTTCACGCTGTACGAAGACGAAGGCGATAACTACGACTACGAACGCGGAGCCTATGCCGAAATCCCGTTACACTGGGACGACAAATCCGGCCTGCTCACAATCGGAAGTCGTCGCGGCACCTTTCCTGGAATGCTTGCACATAGGACTTTTCGCGTCGTGATCGTCAGAGACGGACGCGGGACGGGAACGGTTTCGAGTCCGGAGCCTGACGCCACAATCGAGTATGAGGGCCGGGCTACTTCGGTGCATCTCCGGCCCCGGATGTGACGGGGCGAATGGGTGAGGGGATGTCGAGCTTTGAAAGGACGCCGATGATAACCAGGAAATCGCTTTATGTGATGACGTTTGCGATGCTCGTCGTTCTGGCCCCTCGGGTTGCGGCACAGGTGCCGACGAAGGAGGGCGTGCCGCAGCCGGAGGTGCTCGCACTCGCGCCGGCCGCACATGAGCCACGCGCCGTCGCCCCGGACGCCAAGATCATTCTGCGTCATGGACGGCGGTGCGAAA
>DASQJK010000261.1:0-6463 GCA_035631095.1 Thermoanaerobaculia bacterium | reverse complement strand
CCTCTCGGCGGGGGAGAGCTGCGGCGCGCCGCCGCGATCGAATTCGCGGTGACGGCGCGTGCGGGCGGGCGCGGGCACATCGAAATCGGCGACCTGAGACTCGTCCCGCGGCCTCCTGCCGCCATTGCGGGAGCGTCCCGGGTCTTCGCCTCCTCCTCGGCGCCGGGCTTCGGCCCCGAGCGCGCCGTGGACGGCGACCCCGCGACGGGCTGGCGGACGGCGGCCGGCTCTGCCGCGCCCGCGTGGATCGCGCTCGACTTCGGCGGTCCTCGCGAGTACGGCGGCGCGACCATCCGGTGGGAGGAGGGACGCGCCCCGACGGGGTTCTTCGTCGAGACCTCCGACGACGGAGCCGTCTGGAAGACCGTGCGCGAAGTGCGCGAGAACAACGGGCGCCGCACCGACCTCTTTCTTCCCGAGTCGGAATCTCGCCAGCTTCGGTTTCGCGCGCAGGACGTCTCTCCTGCGGGACTCGGCGTCGCCGAGCTCGTCGTGCGCCCTCTCTCTTTCGGGGAGTCCGAGAATGCCTTCTTTGCGGCCGTCGCCGCCGAGTCCCCGCGCGGAACGTGGCCACGCTCGTTCTCCGGCGAGCAGATGTACTGGACCGTCGCGGGGGTGAGCGGCGACACGGAGTCGGCGCTCTTCTCGGAAGACGGAGCGGCCGAGCCGTGGGCGGGCGCCTTTTCCGTGGAGCCTTTCCTCCACGCAGGCGGCCGGCTGTGGACCTGGGCGGACGCCCCGGCGCGCCACGGGCTCCAGGAGAGCGAGCTGCCGATTCCTCACGTGGAGCGCCGGACCGGAGGACTGTTGCTCGAGGTCGTCGCCCTGGCGACGGGACGGCCCCGAGAGGCGACGCTTCGCCTCCGTTACCGGGTCTCGAACGAAGGGAAGACGGCGCGCCGCGCGAAGCTCTTCCTGGCGGTGCGGCCCATGCAGGTGAACCCGCCTTCGCAGTTCCTGAACCGGGCCGGGGGTTTCGCTCCGATCCGGGCGATCGAGTGGGACGGGCGAACGGTGTCGGTCGACGGCCGGGCCGCGATCCGGCCCGCGGTCTCTCCGTCCGGTTTCGGCGCCGTCTCGTTCGACGCCGGTCCGATCACCGACTTCCTCGAGCGCGGCGCGCTGCCGCCGGCGCTCCGGATTTCCGATGAGACGGGAAGGGCGGCCGGAGCGCTGCAGTTCGATTTCGATCTTCCTGCCGGCGGAGCCGACGAAGTGTCGATCGAGCTTCCGATCCATGCGAATACGCCGCCCCCGTCGGGCCTTCCGCTGCGGCGACCCGATGCGCGGCGCGCGTTCGAGTCGGCCTTGTCGGTAGCCTCGAGGTCCTGGGGCGAGGAGCTCGGCAGCGTCGCGTTCCACGGTCCGGCGTCCGCGGCGGAGCTCTTCCGGACGGCGCGAGTGAACCTGGCCGACATCCTGATCGAGCGCGACGGCGCCGCGCTCCGGCCGGGGACACGCGCCTACGCGCGGTCATGGATCCGCGACGGCGCGATGATGGCGGCCGCGCTGCTGCGTCTCGGCCACGCCGAGGAAGCGCGCGCCTACGCCGAGTGGTACGTCCGCTACCAGAGCCCGGAGGGCCGCGTCCCGTGCTGCGTCGACCGCCGGGGAGCGGACCCCGTCGTCGAGAACGACAGCCACGGCGAGCTCCTCTATCTCCTCGCGGAGGTCTGGCGCTATACCCACGACGCCGCATGGCTCCGCTCGGTCTTTCCGCACGTGGAGGGCGCGGTCTCCTGGATCGACCGTGAGCGCCGGCGCCGCCTCACGGCGGAGTACGAAGCGCCCGGGAAGCGGATCTTCTATGGACTCATGCCGGAGTCGATCAGCCACGAGGGCTACTCGGCAAAGCCGGTCCACTCGTACTGGGACGACTTCTGGACGCTCAGGGGCCTGAAAGATTCCGTCGAAATGGCGTCGGCCGCCGGACGGCCGGACCTCGCCGCGCGGTGGACGGCGATCCGCGACGAGTTCGCCGCCGATCTCTACGCGTCGATCGAGCGGGTGCGTCAGACGCGCGGGATCGACTTCATCCCGGGCTCGGCGGAGCTCGCCGACTTCGACCCGACGTCCACGACGATCGCGCTCGACCCGGCCGGCGAGCTCGCGCGGCTTCCCGAGCAGGCGCTGGCGCGGACGTTTGACCGCTACGAAAAGGAGTTCGACGCCAGGCTGCACGTTCCCGAGTGGGACTACACGCCGTACGAGATCCGCAACGTCGGAGCGCTCGTGCGGCTCGGACGCCGGGAGCGCGCTTACGGCCTCTTCGGGTTCTTTCTCGCTTCCCGCCGCCCCCCGGAGTGGCGCGGCTGGGCGGAGGGGATCGCGAGCGACCCGCGCAAAATCAAGTTCGTCGGTGACATCCCGCACGCGTGGGTCGGCTCGGATTTCATCCGCGCTTTGACCGATCTCTTCGCGTGGTCTCGCGAGTCCGACGGAGCGCTCGTCCTCGCGTCCGGGATCCCGCGCGAGTGGTTCGACGGCTTCGAGGGGCCCGTCGGGGTGTCGTCGCTCCGCACGCCGTACGGACCGCTGACGTACGCAATGCGCAGGTCGAGCCGGAGCGGGGGCGCGCTCCGCATCTCGATCGCGTCCGGGCTGACCGTGCCGCGCGGTGGCATCGTGCTGATGCCGCCGCTGCCGTCCGGAGAATGCGAGGCGACGATCGACGGCACGCCCGCCCCGTGCCGGGCTGGCGAAGTCAAGGTGCCCTCGGTTCCCGCGGAGGTCGTTGTCCGGACTAGAAAGACCGGGAGCTAACGGCTCGGAACGAGGAGCGGCGCTTCGTCGAGCGAGGCCCCGGCCGTCCGGATCACCTCGGAATAGAACCTCGCGCTCGCTTTCGGCGTTCGTTTCTGCGTGGCGTAGTCGACGTGGACGATCCCGAAGCGCTTGGAGTAGCCGTGGCTCCACTCGTAGTTGTCGAGGAGAGACCACGCGAAATAGCCGCGCAGGTCCGTCCCCCGGGCGATCGCCTCACGCGCCGCCCGCAGGTGGTCGCGAAGATAGGCGACGCGAAGCGGGTCCTCGGGGGTCTTTTCCTCTTCGACCTGCGGAGGGTCGTAAAACGCGGCGCCGTTCTCCGTGACGTAGATGGGGGGGCGGCCGTACCGCTCCGACACCCAGAGCAGCGTGTCGGTGAGTCCCCTCGGGAAAACCTCCCAGTTCGTCTCGGTCCGCACCGATCGGCGCTGGGGAACCCGGGCGGCGCCGAGGAACCAGTCCGACGGATCGTGACGCATCACTCCGCGCGTGTAGTAGTTGATGCCCAGGTAGTCGATCGGCGCGCGAATGGACTCGAAGTCCGAATCCGGAAAGTGCGGCCAGGCATCCCGGTAGATCTCGGGCAGCTCGTCGGGGTACCGGCCCAGGAAGAGGGGATCGAGAAACTGGCGGTTCATGTAAGCGTCCGCCCTTCGCGTCGCGGCGGCGTCTTCGAAGCTCTTCGTCGCGGGGTATTTCGGTTCGACGTTGATCACGATGCCGATCGCGGGGCGGGGCGACACCGCACGATAGGCGGCGACCGCCGCGCCGTGGGCGCGCAGCAGGTTGTGAGAGACGATCGGCGCCGCGAACCGATTGCGATGGCCCGGCGCGAGAGCCCCGGCCAGATAGCCGCCGTCGCTCACCACCCACGGCTCGTTCAGGGTCGCCCAGCGTTCCACCCGATCGTCGAGCGCGCGGAACGCGACCTCCGCGTAATCCGAGAACCATCCCGCGATGTCGCGGTTGCACCATCCGCCGCGGTCGTCGAGCGCGGCGGGGAGGTCCCAGTGATAAAGCGTCACGAACGGCTGGATGCCAGCCTCGCGAAGACCGTCGGCGAGGCGGCGGTAGAAGTCGAGTCCCGCCTGGTTCACGCGGCCGGTCCCCTCCGGCAGGATCCGGCTCCAGGAGATCGAGAACCTGTAGGCGGTCAGCGCGAGTTCGCGCATGAGCGCGATGTCGGACTTCCAGAGCCGATAGTGATCGCACGCGATGTCGCCGTTGTCGTCGTCGCGCACGAGCCCCGGCGTGTGGGAGAAGCGGTGCCAGATGCTCGGTCCCGCACCGTCTGCGAGGGGAGAACCCTCGACCTGATACGCGGCGGTCGCCGCTCCCCAGGCGAACCCGGGCGGGAAACGGGACGGCGCCGTCACGCCGGCCGCCCTTCGAGGCGCGCACCGCTTCCTGCGTCGAAGACGTGGAGGCGGTCGAGGTCGACTGCCGCCTCGAAACTCTCGCCCATCTCGGGACCCTCGCGCGGGCCGAGCTTGCAGACCACGATCTCGCCGCCGAGGCGCGCGTGGACGACGACCTCGTCTCCCAGCGGCTCGACGACGTCGGCGACCAGCGAAAGGGCCGGTCCGTTCCGAGAGCCGGCAGCGACCCGATGGAAGTTCTCCGGCCGGATTCCCACGACGACCGCCGCACCCTCGCGCAGCGCCGCGGAGCCCGTCAGCTCCTTCGGCGGCGCGAACGAAAACCCGGCGCCGCGGAGCTCTCCGCCCGGCGCTACGGTGGCCGCCAGGAGGTTCATGGGAGGGGTGCCGACGAAGCCCGCGACGAAGAGATTGGCGGGACGGTCGTAGATCTCGAGCGGCTCGCCGATCTGCTGGATCTTTCCGTCCTTCATCACCGCGATTCGCGTCCCCATCGTCATCGCTTCGACCTGGTCGTGCGTGACGTAAACGGTCGTCGTCTTCAGGCGGTTCTGGAGCTTCTTGATCTCCGCGCGCATCTGGCCGCGGAGCTTCGCGTCGAGGTTCGAGAGGGGCTCGTCGAAGAGGAAGACGGCGGGCTTTCGGACGATCGCGCGTCCCAGCGCGACGCGCTGGCGCTGGCCTCCGGAGAGCTGCCCGGGCCTGCGGTCGAGCAGGTCCGAGAGGCCCAGGATCTCGGAAGCCTCATCGACGAGCCGGTCGCGTTCCGAGCGGGCCATCCCGCGCATCCGCAGTCCGAACTCGAGGTTCTCCCGGACGGTCATGTGCGGGTAGAGGGCGTAGCTCTGGAAGACCATCGCGATGTCCCGGTCCTTCGGAGGCACCTCGTTGACGACGCGCTCTCCGATCTCGATTTCGCCGCCGGAGGGGTCCTCGAGTCCGGCGAGCATCCGCAGCGCCGTCGACTTGCCGCATCCTGACGGCCCGACCAGCACCATGAACTCGCGGTCGCGAACGGCGAGGTCGAGCCGCTCGATGACGGGCGCTCCGCCGAACGACTTCGAAACGCCGCGAAAGGTGACGGTCGCCATGGTTTCGAGGACGCGGGAATTGTATCGGCCCGCGAGCCCCCGGGCACGGCGCTAACTGTGCTTGGGGTCTTCCTCGTTCGTCAGGACGCCCGGCCGCTCGATGCGCTCCGCAGGCAGGAGCTCCGGAGAACCCGATCCGTGCCGCAGGGCGCCTCCCGCGGGTTTGCGGGCGCCGCGGCTCCTTCTCAGCCGCGCCTGCCTGCAGGGCTGCCGGGGGGTTTCAGCGGACGCCCCCGAAGGAAACGCTTCGGGCGCGTAGGTCGACGCGAGGTCCGCGGCGCATGCCGGAAGGGACGCGCAAAGCACGCCGGCGAGGAGCGCCGCGGTCCGGACTCTTCCCGGGGCTCGGTTGAACGTCATCGCGCGCTCCTTTCGGCGGGGATCATCGGTAAGTACGAGCGATGGACGTGCCAGGTTATGCCATTCGACAAGAGTCGCATTCCAAAAGGAGTTCTCGTCCCGTGGCCGCTCGGTCGTGCCCGGATTCGCCACGTGGATGTCCGCGGGCGGACAGGTCGGTGCGTCAGGATGTCCCGGCGGCGGGCGGCTCGACGAAGCGCGCCACCCGCGTCTTGAGCTCGGCGGGGACGGCGACAGGCTTGAAGTCTCCCTGGCGGACGCAGACGAGCACGTATCGGCCGGTCGCGACCAGAGACCGCGGATCCGCCTTCGTCCGGACCTCGAAGTCGAGAGAGACCGACGTCGATCCGATGCGGCTGAAGAACGCCTCCACGACGAGCAGCTCGTCGAGCTTGACGGGCAGGTGGAAGTCGCACTCGACGTGGACGCGGGGCAGCCAGATGCCGAGGGACTCGACGAGGTACTTGTATCCGAGCCCGGCGGAGCGCAAGAGCTCCGCTTCCGCGAGGGCGAAGAACCGCAGGTAGGCCTGGTAGTTGATGATTCCCGCGGCGTCGATGTCCTCCCAGCGCACGTATTCCTCTATGCGGTAACGGGCCGTGGCGGGCCTCCTTTCGCTGCGGGCGGTTCTCGGGCCATGCTATCGGATCGAAACTCACGCCTTCTTGCGCCGTACGCTTCCGAAAACAGGAGGCGGCATGCGCGGATCGAGGCGGATTGTCCTTTCTCTGCTCCTCGTGATCGGGGGGTCGGTCGCGGGCGCCCGCGACGAGGACGACCCCCGCCTGAAAGCTCTCGAGCTGCAGAGCTGCGCTCTCCGCAGGGGATCGGGTTCGTACCCGGCGCGCGCGAGAAGCGCGCCTTCGT
>DASQJK010000260.1:0-6637 GCA_035631095.1 Thermoanaerobaculia bacterium | reverse complement strand
AGAAGGTCGAGATGTGCCGCCTCCGGACCGCGGTTGGCGACGGTTATGCGGATCAGGATGTCGTCGGGCCCCGCCTTCGCGTACTCCGCGAACACGTCGAAGTAACGGTTCTCGTCGAAGACGCCCGTGTCGGCGAGCTCGAACTCCGAGTCCGCCTTTCCGCGGCGCCGGTTCTCCTCGACGAGCCGCGCGTAAGGGAACTCCGCCTGCGGGTACTTGTAGAGCGCGCGCATGTACGAGTGCGTCGGCGTCGAGTCGAGGTAGAAGTAGCTCTCCTTCACGTCCTCGCCGTGATTGCCCTCCGGTCCCGTCAGACCGAAGAGGCGCTCCTTCAGGATGGGATCCCGTCCGTTCCAGAGCGCGAGCGCGAAGCAGAGGCGCCCTTCCCGGTCGGTGATCCCCAAGAGCCCGTCCTCTCCCCAGCGATAGGTCCTGCTGCGGGCATGGTCGTGCGGAAAGAAATCCCACGCGGTCCCGAACTCCGAGTAGTCCTCCCGCACGGTGCCCCACTGGCGCTCCGCGAGATAGGGGCCCCACCTCTTCCAGTTGCGCCGGCGCGAGGCGTCCTCCTCGAGGCGCTTCACTTCCGGCCAGGCGCCGCTCGGCGTGCCGCCGGTCGAAGACTTCGGGGAGGCCATGAGCTTCCTTTCCCTTCCGTTCAGAGCGGAGCGATCTCGCAGAAGATCTTGATCGCGCTCTTCGCGCCCGTCAGCGCCTCGAAGAGTCGCGCGTAGTTGGCGAGCCCTTCGACGCGGTGCGTCAGGAGCCGCGACAGCCAGCCCGGGTACTGCGCCTCGGCTTGCGCCATGTCGCGGATCCCGGATTCGAAGTACTCGCGGTTCGCGTTGACGGTCCCGACCATCACCTTGTTCCCGAGCACGAACTCGAGATTGATCCTGTCGGCCGGAACCGTGACCTCGCGCGTTCCCCCGGTCACGCTCGAGAGGACGAGCACGCCGTTCTTCGCGAGCGCCTGCATCGACTCGAAGACGACCGGCGAGAAGCCCGTCGCCTCGAAGATCACGTCCCATGGCCCGTTCTCTCGACCCTCGTCCAGGATCGGCTTTTCCTCCGTCGACACGTAGCGCGCCCCGATGGCTTCCAGAAGATCGGAGTTCAGGTAGGGGGCTCGCTGGCGGCCAAACGTCGTGACTTCGAGGCCGCGGAGGCGGAGAAGCAGGGTGGCGAGGAGCCCGATCGTCCCCGCGCCCATCACGGCGGCGCGTTTCGGACGCCAGACGCGCAGGCGGCGCTGGATCTCCCACGCCTGGGCAATCCCCTTCGCGGCCACCGTCACCGGCTCGAGAAGGACGGCCACGTCCTTCAAGCCCTGCGGGACCTTCACCACGAACGCGGCGTCCTCGACGTACTCCTCCGTCAGGAAGCCGTGCCGGAGGTTGATCCCTCGCTCGTAATACACGTCGTCCGTCGTCATGTCGGAAGTACCGATCAGGTCGTAGACGCTCTCGCCCGGACGGCGGACGGTCGAGACGACGTAGTCTCCGGGGGCGAGCTCGGTGACGTGGGGTCCGACGGACTCGACCCGGCCGAAGTTCTCGTGCCCGAGCACCAGGAAATCGTATCCGGGGGGAGGCGCGCCGTAGTCGCCCGCGTTGATCTCCTTGTCCGTGCCGTCGACTCCGCAGCGGAGCATCTGGACGAGTACCCCGCGCCCGTGCGGAACCTCGTCGAGAGACGGCCGGCGAAGGTCCGCCAGGTGAACCGATCCCGCTTTGCGCGGGTGGACCGCGATCGCCTTCATGCGGTCGCCGACACCAGCGAGGCCGGCTGCCGCATCGAGAAAATGATCGGCCGCGTCGCGACCGCGGAGCAGGAGGGGCACTGGTGGACCTCAGCGAGGATCCCGTGGAAGCGGGCGCTCTCCGGCCCCTGTTCCGCGTCCGCGGGGGACAGGTCGAGCGGCTCTGGAAGCGAGCTCATCGGTACGTTGCAGCGGGGACAGCGGATCGGGATTCGCACGGCGTCTCCTTTCTTTTGCTGCCCGATTCGATGCCGCGTCCGGCGGAAAGTTTCGTCGGCGTCCCGGGAGCCTTCCACGGAATACGGCGTGCGCGTGCGGCCGGATGCCCGCCGGCACGGTGTTGCGTCACGGGGCGGATCGGACCGCCGAGAAAGCGGCTACGGCGGCGTCGTGCACGGGCGTTTCCATGCCGCACTCGCGGCCGAACCGGGAGATCGCTCCCGAGAGCACGTCGAGCTCGTTCGGCCCTCCCCGCTCGAGATCGAGCAGAAAGCTCGGTTTGAGTCCTCCGGCGAGGCCGAGGATCCGCGGGAGGACCCGGCCTTCCTCGCCCTCGGGGAGCGCCACGCCCCGGCGGCGGGCGATCGCCGCGGTCTCGCCGAGGGCCCGCTCCAGGAGCAGAGGGCCGTAGCGCGCTTCGCGGACCGCGCCGATGGTCGCTCGCGCCAGCCCGCACGCCGCAGCAATGGTCGACAGAAACAGGAACTTCCTCCAGAGGTCCACGCCGATGTCTTCGGAGACTTTCGCGTCCGCGCCGGTCTCCCGCAGAGCGGCCGCAATCCTCTCGCCCCGCTCGGACGGCCCTCCCCGCGGCTCGCCGAGGACGATGCTGCGGAAGTCGCTCCGGCGGGTGACGACGCCGGGCGCGGACTTCTCCACGCTGATCACGGCGAGACCGGGAAGGATGCTCTCTCGCGGCACTCCCGCCGCCGCGAGCTCGTCGAACGCGGTCACGCCGTTCAAGAGCGGCACCACGACTGCGCCCTGCTCCGCCAGTCCGCGCACGACTCCCGAGACCTCAAGCAGGGAATAGCTCTTGACGGAGACGACGGCGACGTCGGCCGGACCGAGCCGCCCGGCATCGTCCGTCGCAGACGGTCTCGCGATCCAGGTCTCGCCCGGCTCCCGGACCTCGAGGCCCCGAGAGCGGATCGCGTCGAGGTGCTGTCCGCGGGCAAAGAGCCGCACATCGTGGCCGGCTCGGGCGAGACCGGCGCCGAAGTAGCCGCCGATCCCACCCGCGCCGACGATCGCAAACCGCATGTTTCCTCCGTCTTCAGATCCCCGACCGTCCCTCGGACGGCCTCCGCGCCGTCGTCATCGTCCCCGCGGTCGCGAGAGGGGCCGTCCCGAAGTTCACGCCGAACCGGTGGCACCAGATCGTGACCGAATGGTACTTCGCGAGGTCGACGCCTGCCGGGATTTCATAGTTCTGCTCTCCGACGTTGCCCTTCATCGCGCCGAGGGTCACGAATCCCGCGCGCGTGACGGTGTCGTTGTCCCGGGCGTCCGGCGCGGCGCCGAGATAGACCTGGACTTCCGGGCCGTTCGACGTCGAGAAGTCGGTGAGGCGCAGCGTCCGGCGTCCATCCGCGAACCGGTAGATGGTCGCGATGCCCGCGGTCTCGTGCGCCGCGCCATGGAATCTCCCCGCCGCGACCGGTTCCGGAGCCGCGGAGGAGGAAGCCTTCGCGGCCGGAAAGCTTTCGTTGACCCTCTGATTCACCACCAGGCGCTCCGGCCGGAAGAGATACCAGCCCGCGCCCGCCACCACGATCGCCGCTCCGAGGATCCATCGCTTGCGTGTCATGTCCAGCTCCCTGTCTTGAATTCGTCGCGTTTTTGATTGCGTGAGTTGGATGCCTCGGGCCGCGTTCGGTTTCGGCTTCGATCTCCGGCGCAAACAAAAACGCGCGGCCTGAGCCACGCGACTTCGAACAAGCAGGACGAAGAAGGCTCACATGGTTCTTCGCTCGAGAATGTAGCGGCACGCGGGGCAGGTGTGGAACTCGTCGACGGCTCCGTCGAAGCCTGGCCGCTCCGAGGATTCGCCGGGATCGCCGCCGAAGACGACCTTCTCCGCGTGGCGGTTCATGGCTCCGCCGCAGCGGGGGCACGCCACCGGCTCCGCCGAAGGTCGCCGCTCTTCCTGTGCTGTTTTCATGGTCCGCTCCTCCTTCAGCCGAGCGCGACGCTTTCGCGTCCTGCCCGGAGCACCTTCGCCATCCAGATCAATTCCTTCGCGAACTTCTCGAAGCGGCGAACGTAGCCGGGATCGAGGATCTTTCCTTCCGCGTCGAAGAGCTTCTGGACGCCGGAGAAATTGACGTCCCAGAAAATGTTGACGAGCCCGAGCTCCCGCATGACGGGGAGAAGGTTCTGGATGACGCGCGTGCCGCCGAAGTTGCCCGCGGAGACGCCGCAGATACCGACCGCTTTGTGGATGTACTCCTTGAGGTTCGTGTCGAGCGCGTGCTTCAGAGGACCGGGGTAGCCGTGGTTGTACTCCGGCGCCACGATCACGAAGGCGTCCGCGCGCATGCAGAGCTCCGAAAACGCAGGGATCTTGATGTCCTCGCCGGCGTCGTCTCCCGGCAACGGAAGAGCGCGGACGTCGACGAGCTCCGTCTCGACTCCCGGCATCCCTGCGAGCTGGCCGTGGACGAAGCGAGCCGCGTGCTCACTCCATCGGCCCTGCCGCGGCGTGCCGAGGATCACCGGTATGAATAGAGGTCTTTCGTCCACGTCATTCCTCCACGATTTCGATCACGTGACCGTCCGGATCTTTTGCGAGGAAGCCCCGGCGGAATCCGAGCTCCCTTTTCTCGAGCGCCACCGTGCCCGGCGAAACGAGCTCCGCTCGGGATTCCGTCAGGCGGCGGGCCGCGGCCGACGCATCCGACGTCGTGACCCTCGTCTGGCGGTGAAGCACGTCATTGGCGCGGGTCTCGGGCGCCGGGCGGCCGTCGCGGGGGCTCAGGTACTCGAGAAACTCGATGGACGGGCCCGAGGCCGGCTTCAGGCTCGTGATCCGCAGCCTCGCGCCGAAGACGTTGTTCAAGTGCTCCTGTTCGACACCGGAATTCTCGCTTTCGCCGGCGACCTTCAGTCCGAGGAGATCGCGATAGAACTTCAGGCTCGCGTCGGTGTCCGACACGACGATCGCGGTGTGGTCGATTCCCAGGAACAGCGCATCGCCGGGGACCTGCCATCGTGCATCGCCCTTGTCCGCCGGGAACTGCAGGATCTCGAGCGGGTGCCCGTCCGGATCGCGGAAGTAAAACGCGCGGATGCCGGCGGCGTTGCGGTTCCAGTCGGGAAGGCGCTGCGGGCCCGAGGACGCGTGCTCCACCCGATTCGCCCTCAAGCGCGCGTAGGCGGCGTCCATGTCGCGCACGATGATCGCGACGTGCTGGAAGGAGCGGTCGTTGCTCCGCAGGTCGGGCGGGATCGGGCGCCCGCGGGGGGCGATGTACTCCGTGAGCTCGATCGACTCGGAGCCGAGGCGCATCCGCACGACGCGCATCCGGAGGCCGAAGACTCCCTCGAGATGCTCGTAGTCGGCGCCGGCGACCTCGACGTCCGATACCTTCTGAAAGGTCAAAACGCCGGAGTAGAACGCGACCGCCCGGTCCATGTCGGCGACGGTCATCCCGACGGAATCGATCGCCTTTGCGATCGGCGCCTGAGCGGCAGACGCGGACGCCGCCCCGAAGAGGAAGACCGCGGCCGCGGCGGCGATCACGGAGATCCGGAGCCGGCGCGTCACGCGAGCCTCTGCTTCAGGTGGTCGCCGACGCGCAGCGCGTTCGCCATGATCGTCAGCGCCGGGTTGACCGCCCCCGAGGAGGGAAAGAAGCTCGCGTCGACGACGTACAGGTTGTCCACGTCGTGGGCGCGACAGTTCTCGTCGAGGGCGGAAGTCTTCGGGTCTCTGCCGAACCGGATGGTGCCGTTCTGGTGCGCGACTCCCGCCAGAGGGATCCGCTGGCCGAGGTAGAGACTGCGGCCGAAGAGGCCGACGTGGCAGTCGTGCCCGTGCGCGGGGCACAGCGTCTGCTTCTTCATGAGCTCCCGGAGCTTCCCGGTCAGCCGCCGGTGCCCCTCCTCGTTGTTGGGCCGGTAGTCGAGGACGATGTTTCCTTCGCCATCGAGAGTCACTCGATTGTCGGGATCGGGCAGGTCTTCGGAGGTCAGCCAGAAGTCGAGCGAATGCTGCGCCATGAGGTCGAGAGTGAAGCCGGGAGCCAGGGCGGGCGCTCCGGCCCGCAGAGTGTCCTTGTCGAGCTTGCCGACGAAGGAGATGTGGCCCATGGGGTACTCCCACTCCGGCGAGCCGAAATAGAAGTCGTTCAGCGCGAGCGTCTTTTGGAAGACGGTCGGGTTGGGGCACTTCGACACGGCCATCATCACGGAGTTGACGTGCCCCATGTAGTGGCGGCCGACCACGTCGGACGAGTTGGCGAGGCCGCGCGGATGGCGTTCGCTGGCCGACCGGAGGAGCAGCGCGGCGGAGTTGATCGCGCCGCAGGAGACCGCCACGACGTCTGCCGAGTATTCCTCCAGAACGCCCTCGCGCTCGACGTGCACCTTCGTGACCTCGCGGCCGCTCGGGCTCGTTTCGAGGCGCAGCGCCTTCGCGTTCGTCAAGAGTGTCACGTTGCCGGTCCGGATCGCCGGATCGACGCAGACGACCTGCGCGTCCGCCTTGGCTCCGACGAGACACGGATGTCCGTCGCACGTCGCGCACCGGATGCAGAGGCTCGCGGGCTTGTTCTTCTCGTCGAGCATCACTCCGAGAGGAACGGGGAAGGGCCTGCAGCCGTTGCGGGCGAAGTCGTCGGAGAGCTGCTGGATGCGCGGCTCGTGGCTGAC
>DASQJK010000259.1:0-3140 GCA_035631095.1 Thermoanaerobaculia bacterium | reverse complement strand
GGCTCGCCTCCCCCTTCTTATCGAATCTTCCTCTTCAGCGCTTCGAGGATGCGCAGGTCCTCGCGATCCTTCGGCCGATCCGCTGCTCGCTTCATCTGGATGAGCTCTTCGAGTCCGGCGAAATACGCCTTCGCATCTCCGATGGTCCCCTCCACGCGACCTTTCCAAACCTGTTCGAACGAGGTGCCTTTCACGAAAGGATGGACATCCGTCTGCAGGACATATTGGCGGATGAGAACTTTCTTCGACATCAAGTCGTCGATCGACAGGTCCGTCACGTCATATCCGAAGTCTCGAAGCGCGGCGAGCACCCGCTCCGCGTTCTCTCGAGTCGGATCGATGAAGAGGTCCACGTCGAGAGTTGCCCGGGCATATCCGTGAACCGGGAACGCCGTCGCCCCGATGACGACGAAACGGGCGTTATGTTCGTTTAACGATCGAAGAAGCTTCGCCGTGTCCATGCGCTCTCAGCATCTCGGCCATTTCACGGGAGCGCTCGAACATGAGAGTGAAGCGCTGCTCGATCGTGAGGCCGGCCATGAAATCGAGCTCGAACGCGAGCTCGCGGTCGTCGCTCGATCCTGTCGGCTCGACTTTGAGGATTCGCGTAGGGTCCGTCAAAGCCTTTGAATCCATGAGTTTGATTATATCAGCGCCCGAGGGGGCGGGCGGCACGGAGATATTTGATCTGACCGCCCGCGTGGGGCGGAGCCACGCGCCTCGGACCGGGCCCGACGCCATCGTTTGCGGGAAATGGTGATCGACCGGACGTCTCACTCTGGTCGGAAACAGGTATTGGACGTCCCTGTCCCGGTTCGACAGAGTTTGATGCACAGAGAAGAGGTGCACCGTGAAAATGAATGCCGCGCTCCCGACCGTTCTCGCGATCGCTGCCATGGCGGTGGCATCCCGGGTTCCTTCGAAGACGCCGCCGACCGGCGGCGAAAAGGAAGTTCGCGACGCCACGTCGCGGTTCCATGCCGCGTTGAACGCGCTGTTCCAGGGAGACGCGGCGCCGATGTCGAAGGTCTGGTCCCACGCCGCCGATGTATCGGCCATGGGACCCGACGGGGCGGTGAACCGGGGATGGGACGCCGTCGAAGAATACTGGCGAGCGCAGGCGGCCTTGAAACTGGGGGGAAAAGTCGAGGCGGCCGACCTGCAGGTCACGATGGGAACCGACATGGCGACCACGTCCAATTTCGAAAAGGGAGAGAACACGAACGCCAAGGGGGAGACGCAACGCGTATCGATCCGCGCGACGAACGTCTTTCGCAAGGAAAAGGGGCAATGGAAAATGGTCGGCCACCACACCGATCTCCTGCCGTATCTCGCGAAAGACTGATCCGCCGTTCAGAGGGGACTGCGCGATTGCGAAAATGCGGGGAGATTGCGAAATTGCGAGAATGCGCGATTGCGAAAATGGAAAACACGGAGGGATTGCGGGATTGCGATGGGGATTGCGCGATTGCGAAAATGCGCGATTGCGAAATTTGAGGAACCATTGCGGTTAGCCCGAAAGGAAAGAAACGAGGCGGCCCGTCCGAGATGAGCCGCCCCGATGACATCCGCCGTGGGTGCCCATCCGGGGTCAGCTCTACACAATACATTATGGGCGACGGCGCTCGACGCGGACGAATTGCCGCCGGGTGAGACGCCTCGGGCGCTTACTTGGTCCGGTCGGGTCCCCGGGGTGTCGTGGATGACCAATCCGAGTTGACGCCGTCCTGAAACCGGCGGCCGAATCCGCGGGACTCGTTGGACGGCTCGCGACGCTCGAGTCCCGCCAGGTTGAGCTCGAAGCAGGCGACACAGATCCTTTTCCCCTCGACCGCGAAGAGAGGCTCGAACTTCGAGCACCGGTCGCACCGGGCGGTCTTGCCGTTCGGAGCGGGCGCGGACCCGGGGCGGGAACCGGGCTTCGGGGGTTTCATGCGTCTCACTATTCGCTCTCGCGGCGACGGAGTCCAAGACTTTGTTTCGATGACGCTGAGACGCCGAGGGCAAACCGGGAGGTCATCCCGGGGCCGCGACGCGTGCTACCGGCGACGGCGGCTGGCGAGCCGGAAAGCGGTGTCGTTGGTCGTGTTGTCGATCGTCACGCCGTAGACGAGAGCGCTCCCCGCCGTGATGTCGATCCGGAACGACTGGTTGGCGGTGATGTCGGTCCCTCGCAGAAAATCTTTCGCGCTCAACTGGACGAACTGGTCGGGTGCGAACGTCCTCGTCACGTGCAGAATCCCCTGGCCGTCGGGGTTGAACACGAGGATCTCCATCGTGGCCCCGGACGCGAACGCGCGAACGCCGAAGTTGTATCGAAAGCGGGCGACGTCCTCCGGGCCGACGAGGACGCCGGTATCGCGGGCGTCGCCGGACAACAGGAAGTCGTCGTCGGGCTGGACAAAGGGCTCGCTGAAGCCGGCGGTCCCGGCGACTCCCTGGTCGTTGAAGACCCGGGTCGAGACGAGCGGGGCATAGCCCGAAGACGTGAAGAGGTCGATGCTTCCCAGTCCGGTGGTGCTCATGGCCTCCACGATGTCGGGGTAGGAGACCGTTTGAAACGAATCGAGCGCGTAGGAGAGAGCGGAGTCCGCGCCCTGGCTGATCGGGTGGAAGAAGAGACGCCCCGCGATGGGAAAGATGCCGGCGTTCGTCAGCTGCACGGAGGTCTTGAAGTTGCCACCGGATTGGCCCGCGGCCGATCCGGCGCCGGGAATCGTTCCCGCGTAGACGTCGTCGGCTCCTCCCGACGCCTCGAGCTCGAGTGAGAGCCTCACGTCGAACGCGTCGCATAGCGAAACGTCGGAGTGGATCGTCTGGTCGAAGATCGCGGTCCGGAACGCGGGGTTCTCAGCATTGAGATACGGGGCCCCGCAGTCCGCGCGAACGACGGAGATCCCGATCAGGTCGCCCGCCTCGACGGGAAATCCGGGCGCGAGAAAGACCTTCTGGAACCCGCCGGTCACGTCGAACGGACCGCGCTCGCCCAGGTAGATCAGGCCCCCGAGCTCGGGTCGAAAGAACTTCAGGCGAAAGCCGGCCGCGCACGGTCCGCCGGCCCAGATCAATGTCGCGCTCGTCAGTTCGCCGTTTCCGATGACGGGACGAACGAGATCGACGAGTGTCGTGGTGCCTCCCGA
>DASQJK010000258.1:0-2632 GCA_035631095.1 Thermoanaerobaculia bacterium | reverse complement strand
AGAAGAACGTCCTCGAACCGCTCGGCCTCCGCAGCACGACTCCTGAAATGCCGGAGACGGAGAGGGGCAGACGCCTCGCGACGGGTTACTCGGCGCTCGATCGGGAGGGGCGCCGCACGGTCGTCCCCTTTTTCCAGGCGCGCGGCATCGCGCCGGCCGCGGGGTATGCGTCGAATGCCGACGACCTCGCGCGTTTCGCGCAGTGGCAGCTCCGGCTCCTCGAGAAGGGCGGGACGGAGGTCCTGAAGGCGACGACGCTCCGCGAGATGCAGCGCGTCCACTGGGCGGAGCCCGATTTCAAGACGCTCTGGGGCCTGGGGTTCTGGATCCAGCACGAGGGAAACAAGACGTACGTGGGGCACGGGGGAAGCTGCCCCGGCTATCGCACGCAGCTCACGATCAGTCCCACGGACCATGCCGCCGTGGTGTTCATGACGAACGCGCAGGGAGTTCCCGCAAGCAGGTGGACGAAGAAGATCCTCGACATCGTGACCCCCGCTCTTTCCGAGGCGCGCAAGAACCCCGGCAAAGGGAAGAGCCCGGATCCCTCGCTGCGCCGCTATACGGGCACGTACGACAGCCAGCCGTGGGACGGCGAAACGGCGATCGTTCCCTGGGAGGAGGGCCTCGCGATGCTGAGCCTTCCCACCTCCGATCCCATGGAGGATCTCGAGAAGCTCAAGCCCGCCGGGGAGCACCGATTCCGCGTCGTTCACAAGGACGACTCTCTCGGAGAGGAAGTCGTATTCGAGATGGGAGCGGACGGACGCGCGACGAGCTTCACGCGGCACAGCAACATCTCTCCGCGAATCCGATAGACGGTACAAGGGAGATGCTGGACGGACGAATGAGAACACCGGGCGCCCTTCGCGGAGGTCCGCTCGGCGCAGCGCTCGCGGCCGCCGCGGCGGTCTGCCTGCTCTCCGCCGTCCGCTGCGCCTCTTCGGGAGCCGGCGCGCCGTCCGGCGCCGCGAAGAAGCCGGCCGGCCCTCCGCCCTGCCAGGCGGGAACGCTCGGGCTGGAAGCGGCACCCCTGACCCGCGAGCTCCGAAAGAAGCTTTCGCTGCCGAGCGACTTCCATGGAGGGATCGTCTCGGTCGTGTATCCGGGCGGTCCCGCCGCGGAAGCCGGCATCCTGCCGAACGACATCGTCGAGCAGGTCGGATCGGTCCGGATCGGCAACGACTGCGAGCTCGAAGACGCGGCATTTTCGCGATCCTGCGAGACAGCACGCCTGAAGATCCGTCGCGGCTCGGCGTCGATGGAGATGGCGGTGACTCCGGCGGACCAGAACGTCTTCTACGACAAGCTCTGCCGGGCGGGGGTCGTCGGCGGCTGCTACCGGCAGGGCTGGTCGCTCTGGGTGCGCGACGGGAGCAAGGGCGCCGACCGGACGGCGGCACTCGAGCTCCTCCACGCCGCCTGCAAGAGCGGCTCGTCCGACGCGTGCGCGTACCAGGGCCTGCGTCTCATGGACGTGCCGAACCGGGGCAGCGACGCGATCGTCGCGCTCGAGCGCTCGTGCCTCCTCAACAACGGCGCCGGCTGCACGCACCTCGGATTCCTCCACGCGACCGGCAAACTCGTCGTGAAGGACGACCGGCGCGCGGTCGCCCGTTACGTGAAGGGATGCGATCTCGGCGACGCGAAGGGCTGCTACAACGTTGGGCTCATGGCGGAAGAGGGGCGCGGGGGCGCGAAGGACCTCGCCCGCGCGGCCGCCAGATACGACGAAGGCTGCCGGATGGGCAGCTCGACCGCGTGCACGAACCTCGGCTTCCTCTACGAACGCGGCCACGGAGTGAAGATCGACAAGGCGCGCGCCGTCGCGCTCTATCAACGCGGGTGCGACGGAACGAGCTGCCAGCCTCCCAACCTGACGGGTTGCGTCAACGTCGGGCGCGCGTACCGCGACGGGATCGGAGTTCCGAAAGATCCGCCGCGCGCCGCCTCCGTTTTTCAGCTCGCGTGCGAACGCAAGGCGGATCCCGATGACCTGCATTCCGCCGAAAACCGCTCGCGTTCCTGCGCCCTGCTGGGCGGGCTCTACCTCGCCGGCGACGGCGTCGAGAAGGACCTTGCGAAGGGCCGCAAGCTCTCCGAATCCGCCTGCGAGCAGGGGGACACGTTCGGCTGCTTCAACGCCGCGGTGACGGCGACCACCGGCTGGGGCGGTGAAAAGGATCTCGCCCGCGCGGCTTCCTTCCTGGAAAGCGCGTGCAAAGGCGGCGACGGCGAGGGGTGCCACGACCTCTCCGTCGCTTACCAGAAAGGCTCGGGCGTCGCACGGGATCCACGCCGCGCGGCGGAGCTCGAACGAAAAGCCTGCGAGCTCGGCTTCGAGAAAGCCTGCGCCCGCAAGGGGAGATGACGCCTCAGACCCAAGCCGCCCCGTCGCCGCCTCTCTCGTCGAGCCGCCCCGTCGCCGCCGTCCGCCTCCCTCGTCGGCACGCGACGGCCATGCCTCCAAAGAGACCACCGCGCCGCCGCTGGTCGTTCGGTCGCAGCTGCAGTAGGACTTCAGTTCGAGCTCGGTGTGCTCCCTCTCTCATCGCACTCCGAGTGGGGCGGCCGCGTCGCCGGGGCTGCCAGCGAGGCTATTGAGCGAGGAGAGGACCGGAGCCCTCCGTTC
>DASQJK010000257.1:0-5284 GCA_035631095.1 Thermoanaerobaculia bacterium | reverse complement strand
GCCATCAGTTGGCGCAGGAGGCGCAGGCGGCTCGCTCCCAGGGCCACTCGCAACGCCATTTCGTGTCTTCGATATTCGGCGCGCGCGAGCAATAGGCTGGCCACGTTGGCGCATGCGATCACCAACACCAGCGCGGCGATCCCCAGGAGTATCAGCGACATTCTCGCCACGGCTTCCCCGCGCGACCGCCTCTCGGGTATCGCCGACATCTGCCGCCCGGCGTTGCTTTCAGGATACTGGAGCGCCAGCCTCGAGGAAATCGTGGCCAATTCCGTCTCGGCCTGCAGGAGCGTCGTTTCGGGGCGCAGGCGCCCGAATAGCTCGTAGTCCCGGTGTCCGCGCTGTTTCAATCGTCCGCGATTTCCGGTCAGCTCGCTCCATGTCGCGATCGGAATCCAGACGTCCGGCACCATTCCCGGCTCCGTTCCGCGGAATCCCCTCGGAAGGATCCCGGCAACGAGCACCTGCTGCCGATCCAGCACGATGGTTCTTCCGGGCAGCGCCGGGTCGGCGAGGAACTGTTGCCGCCAGAACGGATAGCTAAGCATGACCGTGCGGGCGCCGGATGCCTGGACCTCCGCCTCGCGAAACACGCGTCCGCGCTCGGGAACCGGGTCCAACACCTCAAAGAAATTGTCCGAGACAACGGCCGCACTGACGCGCTTGTTTTCGCTGCCCGTGTCGAGCAGTGCGCCGCGCTGCTCGAGCATCGCTACACCGGAAAGCGCCTTCGTCGCCTGGCGAACGTCGAGAAAATCCGGGTATGAGCTGTAGCCGCGCGCGACAACGCCTTCGCTGCTGGGATTGCTGGTGAAGATCCGAATCAGTCGCTCGGAGTCCGGCACGGGCATCGGCCGTAACCAGATCTCGTCGACCAGGGAAAAGACGGCGACATTGACCCCGATCCCGAGCGCCAGGGTCGCGACGGCGGCGAAAGTGAATCCGGAACTCTTGCGGAGCATTCGCGCCGCATATCGGAGGTCGATCCAGAGGTTGGACATCGTCGTCTCCTGACTTGCCGTCTACGCTTCGGCGGCGAGCGTCTCTTCGACGATCCGGCCGTCGAAGACGTGAATCATCCTTTCGGCATGCTGAGCGAATCGCGCGTCGTGCGTGACCGCACAGATCGGGGCGCCATCACGGCATAGCTCGCGGAGGAGTCCATGACCGATTCTGCGTTGCGGGAATCGAAGTTTTGCAAGACAAGAGTGGAGACGAGGCCGTCCTGAAAATGCCTTTCGTCCTCGCAGTTTCGGGCGTCGATTGGTCAAATTCAGCCTCGAGGGACGCCAGATTCGTCTTCTTCTCGGTTTTCGGATGTCGTGGGCGATATCCATCGTCTTTCGAAAGACGCATAACACGCGCCAGGGTCGACCTGAATGGGAACACGCCCAGTCTAAGTATGTTCACGAAGAATCGGAGGAGAGATCGATGTTGAGACCGTTCGATGCTGGGACGGGCCGATCCCAGAACCGAACAGCATAGCCTGTAGCGGTGCAATTGGAGCTGAGCGGCACGCGGGCGCTCGCCGTCTTCTTCATCGGCTGAACCAAAATTGTGATGGTGTAGAGGCGATCGGGCGCCGCAGTGTTCTGACGTTTTGCCGATGCGCCGGCAGGAATCTCGGCCAACAACTCACCAAACCACTCAGCTGACTTGGTCCGCCGGCAAGGTGACGAGTTCAAAAACGAGTCCTGCTCTCGTAGCTTCGCAAGCGCGCAGCTGCCCGCAGGACTATCCGTTCTTGGTCGACGTCTCGTAGATGGTCGCCAGAATCACCTCTTCCCCGGCGGCAACTCAACTTCCTCCTCCGTTTGCCGTGTCGATACGTCGGTAAAGCATGAACGAGTACACGACCGGAACGACCACCATGATGGCGATGAGCCCGATGCGCGCGGCAAGCCCGAGCGCTCCTGAAAGGAACGCCGCCGGAATGAGGACGACGCCGCAGACAACCCAGAGCCGCGCAGCCAGGCGATGCGTCGCGTTCCAGACCTCTTCGTTGTTGAGCGTCCAGGGCGTGCGCACACCGAAGAAGTAGTTGAAACGAACCCGTCCGAGACTGTTTCCGAGAACGATGAAGAGGAGCGCGACGGCGACCTGGATAGATGTGGCGGCGTTGACGACGGCTCCAAACGAAGCGCGCACCAGGACGACGTGAATCGCCACGAAGAGCCCCGAGAGTGAGAATCGGTAGATCCGAAGCGTTCTCGGAAACCTCGCGTAATTTGCGCGCCGGGGATCGAGCAGCGGCAGGAGCAGCATCAGGAGATAGAACCCGATCGCCATTCCCGGAAGAAGGATCGCGTCGACCCACGACGGCCCCCAGCGATTCGGCGTTCCATCAACCCCAAAATGGGTCGGAACTCGAACCGGCATCCTGGGCCATATCGCCAGACCAAAAACCACATCGGCCGCCAGGAGCAGCAAGACCGGCCAGTCATGGACGAGAAGCGCCCGGTCCACGCGGTACGGCGATCGACTCCCGTTCAGCTCTTCCGTCGGAATGCCATCATCCATTGCAAGACCTCCTCGAAGACCGTCGTATCGAGGGAATACACGATGTTCTGTCCTCGTCTCACGTCATCAACGAGCTCCGCCTGCTTCAGGACGGAAAGGTGGTGCGAGATCGAAGGCTTCGAGATGTGGAAACCATCGGCGATTTCGCCCGCCGTCCGATCCCCCCGACGGAGCATCGTCAATATCTCGCGCCGAGTCGGATCGGAAAGCGCTCGAAAGACACGTGACGATGGCTTCATTGCGGAAACAAGACGAGGACCCCGATCGGCCATGTCCGACGCGGCGGCAGCCTCGATAAGTTCCGGCCGAAAATCACGTTCATTACCGTGATTAAATGATTAGTCAACTATCTAAATAAGTCAAGACGCGCGGAGCCGGTGGTCTGACGACTCGGTGCTCTGCTGCCGTGGCCAGCCGACTCGGGGCGGCTCCCGGGATCTCAGGAGGCAGAGTCTTCGTGAATTCGCTATGGCGTTCAGGAGATCGACGGTTCGATCCCGTTCAGCGCCACCCATTCCGTCGGCCGGTCGCGCTTGCGCTGGAACGTGCCGGCCTCCCACATCGCGGACATCGTCGCCTGGGTGACTGCGGCGAGACTTTCCGCGACGTGTCCCGCGCCGCTCGCCTTCTCGACTCGACCGCTCCGGGGCCCCGGGCTCCCTGGATGCGAGGCGAGCCGGTGGGAAGAGTCACTTGCCGACCGCGGATGGCCAGTTGACGATGACGTTCAAGGGAAGCTCGTCGGCCACGACCTTCGGGACGACGGCGAGGAACCGCTTGCCGTCCGGCGAGACATCGAAACTGATCCAGTCTGGTCCGGTCAGAGCGAAGAGGGCGGCGGGTTTTCCGAGCTCGAGCGTCGGGGCGGTCCTGACCGAGATCGACATTAAGCGCCGGTCCCCCGAAACGTAGAGAAGCTCCCGGCCCTCGCGGCTCCAACGCAGACCGTAGGCGCCGCCGGTCGAAACTCGGATTCTTTCTCCGGGCCCGGGATA
Source organism: Thermoanaerobaculia bacterium (assembly GCA_035631095.1). Taxonomy (GTDB): domain Bacteria; phylum Acidobacteriota; class Thermoanaerobaculia; order UBA5066; family Gp7-AA6; genus JALYUA01. The sequence continues at coordinate 1,769 of DASQJK010000257.1, read as the reverse complement.
AGCCGTCACGTAAACCTCCGGCTGGCCCGATTCGGTGGTGATCATCGCCACGTAGCGGCCGTCGGGCGAGAAGCGCACGACGCGCTTGTCGAACGGCGCCCGCAGAAAGGCGACCGGATTTCCGCCGGCCAGAGGGAGCGTCCATACGTCATACCAGGCATGCTCGCTCGCCTGGCAGTAAACGAGAGACCGGCCATCGGGCGAGACGTCCTGGGGCCACTGGAAGAATCCCGCGCTCGGAACAAGGCGCTCTTCCTTCCCGGTCGCGAGGTCCCTGCGGAAGAGCTGCGGCGCGTTGCCCCTGTCGGCCGTGTAAGCAAAGGCGCCGCCGCCGGGCAGCCAGATGGGGTAGACCTCGGTTTCCGGACCCGGAGTGACGGGCGTCTCCGTCCCCCGCTCGAGGTCGAACAACCAGACGCCGTACGTCCCGATTCCCGGCCGCGTGGGATCGGAGAGAGCCCGCCGGCCGTCGGGAGACATCGAAATGCTGATGTAGTTCCCGGGCGGGCCGACAAAACCGAGCTCTCGGCCGGTTCGGTCGAACCAGGTCAGACGGCGCACGTTGTCCTGGGACTGGTAAACGATCGTGCCGGTCCGCGACGCGGCGAAAGAGGCAGCGCCCGTCGAGAGAAAGTACCGCACGTGCTCCGCAATCGAGAAGGGCTCACCCGTGACACGGCCGCTCGCCAGATCGAAGCTCCGCGCCAGCAGGACGCCTTCCTTGGCAAAGACGAGGTAGCCGGGGTCGACGTACTGCACGGCCGATTGCATCGGCATGACGAGCCTGGGCTTTTTTCCCGGCTCCGCCAGCATCAGGTCTCCATGACCATCGAGGTGGCGAACCTGATACAGGAATCGCTCGCCGTCCGGGAGGAACGACGGCCAGCCGATCCGCGCTTCGCCGCGCGAGGGATCGACCGGGATCACCTCGGCCGGAACGCCGCCCGAGGCCGAAACGCGGAAAACCCCCCACCCTCTCGTGACTCCCGCGTAGAGGATGTCGCCGCCGCGGCCCCAGGTGCCCGACCAGTTCGGGCCCACGAGGGGGACGTCGCAGATCGAAACCGCCGCGCCTCCGGAGATCTCGACGCGCTTCAACTTGCCGCCGGCGAAGAACGCGATGGAGCGGCCATCCGGCGAAAAGAAGAGCGAGTTGGCGCCTTCCGTCCCCGGCAGCGGCCGGGCGTCGGAGGCCGACACCGGCCGCAGGAAGATGCGCTGGCCGCCCTGCGAATCCGATGCAACGTACGCGAGCTGGGAACCATCAGGCGAGATCGCGAGAAAAGAAACCTCCACGCCGTAATAAAAGGCGCCGTTTGCCGGCGGCGGCACGGAAAAGCGGATCGGGCCGGCGGCGGGCGCCGCGTGAGATCCGGTACGAACGATGATCGCGACGAGCCCGAAGACCAGGCCGAGAAGCAGGACGGCCGCGAGGATTGCCAGGGGCCGGAACCAGGGGCTCCGCGGTTTCCCATCCAGTACTTCCGCTCTCGTCGACACGGCTTCCGAAAGATGCTCCCGGATTGCCGAGAGATCGCGGGCCAGATCCCGCGTCGAAACGAACCGCTTCTCCGGATCCTTCGCGAGGCATCGTTCGACGATCCAGACGAGCGGAGCGGGTACCGCGCGGTTTGATTCGGCGATCGGAGGCGGCTCGTCGCGCAGGATCGCCGCGAGCGTCTCACCCTTCGAGTCTTTCTTGAACGCGATCCTTCCCGTAAGCATCTCGTAGAGGATCAGGCCGAAGGAGAACTGGTCCGAGCGGTAGT
>DASQJK010000256.1:0-16943 GCA_035631095.1 Thermoanaerobaculia bacterium | reverse complement strand
TTCTCGCCCGAATGAAGGAGATCCGCGACCCGCTCCCCCGTGTCCGCGTCGGTCACGACGGATCCCAGCGGCAAGGGGACGACGACGTCGCCGCCGGAGCTTCCGTGCCGGTTGGAGCCCATCCCGTGCTCGCCCCGCCCGGCGCGATAGAAGTTCTGATGCCGCAGGTGGTAGAGCGTCGTGAAGGAGGGATCCGCGAGGGCCCAGACCGAGCCGCCGTTGCCGCCGTCGCCGCCCGACGGCCCGCCGCGCGGAACGAATTTCTCCCGGCGAAACGCGATGCAGCCATTCCCGCCGTCGCCGCCCCGGACTCGGATTTCGGCGGAGTCGATGAACATGTGATGGAGCTGTCAGCTGTCAGCGATCAGCTGTCAGCCGGAGGTAGCCCCGGGGGCGGGAAGAGCTGAGAGCCGACAGCTGAGAGCTATGCCGGCTCGATCGAGATCACGCGGCCGTCGCGGCCGCGATCGTGGAAGCGAACGGTGCCGGTCACCTTCGCGAAGAGCGTGTCGTCCTTGCCGCGGCCGACGTTCGGGCCGGGGAAGAACTTCGTCCCGCGCTGGCGGACGAGGATCGAGCCGCCGGAAACGACCTGACCGCCGAAGCGCTTCACGCCGAGGCGCTGCGAATTGGAATCGCGGCCGTTGCGCGAAGAGCCCTGTCCTTTTTTGTGAGCCATGGTTGTCTCCTGCTGCCTTACTTCTGTTCGTCGATGCCGTCGATCCGCACCTCGATCATCGACTGGCGGTGTCCCTTGGTGCGGCGGTACTGCTTGGTGCGCTTCTTCTTGAAGACGAGCACCTTCCGCGTCTTGATCGGCCCGAGCACGGTCGCCCGAACGGAAACGGACGCGCCCTTCTTCTCCGACCCCGCCTCACGTCCGCCCACGAAGACGACGTCGGAGAACTGGATCTCCTGCCCCTTCGTGACGGCTTCCGCCGGCTTTTCGATCCGAACGACGTCGCCCGGAGCGACCTTCACTTGTTTCCCGCCGGCGCGGAGGATGGCGTACATCGAGTTCTCCCTCAGTAAAGCAGAACGGCGAATTCTATGGGAAATCGAGGCAAAGTCAACCAGCCTCCCTGTCATCCTGAGGAGCGCAGCGACGAAGGACCTGCCCTGCCCCTCGACACGGGCGCCACGAAAACCCTATTGCGGGAAGGCAGATCCTTCGCTGCGCTCAGGATGACAAGAGGGGGGCAGACTGAACTCTGTCAGTCCTCTGAAACCTCGTCCGGGAGCTCGTTGCGGTCGTCCGCCTCGTGCGGAAAGTGCTCTTTCAGCACGGCGCCGATCTTCTCGATCCCGGCGACGAGCCCGCCCGTGAAGTCCCCCCTGCGGAACGCGTCCGAGAGCGCCGCCGCCGTCTCTTTCCAGAAATCGTCGCCGCATTTTTCGTGAACGCCCGTATCCCCCAGGATCTGGAACTTCTGGATCCGCGGCGCGATGTAGAAGAGGACGGCGTTGTGCCGCGCGGTCTTCGTCATGCCGAGCTTCTGGAAGCGCTCCCGCGCTCTCGCCTCGATGTCCTTCGGCTCGTGGCGGGTCACGTGGACGCGGATCTCTCCCGAGGTTCCCGCCTCCGCTCGGCCGATGGCATCCACGATGGTCTTCGAGTCGAGCTTCGAAAAGAAGTGCCCCGTCTTCATGCGCTCACCCGCTCACCAGCTCCCGGAGGAGCCGCCGCCGCCCGAGAAGCCCCCGCCTCCCGAGAAGCCTCCACCTCCACCCGAGAAGCCGCCTCCGCCTCCCCCGCCTCCGAATCCGCCGAAGCCCCCGAACCCTCCCCATCCGCCCGAGTACCAGCCGCGGCGGCCGAAGGTCCGATGCCGCGGCCTCAACAGAAACGGGAGCACGAAGAAGAAGAAAAACGGCAGGAGGCACGGAAGTCCTCCTCCCCCGCCGGAACGGCGCCGGCGGCCGCCGCCTCGACGCTCGTCCACGGTGGTGCCGGTGCCCTTGTACTCGCCTTTCGCGGCGGCCATGAGCGCGTCCATCCCGGCCTCGACCCCGCCCGTGTAATCGCCGGCTTTGAAGCGGGGCGTGATCACGTCCTCGCGGATGCGGCTCGCGATCGCGTCCGGGATCGCGCCCTCCAGGCCGTAGCCGACCTCGATGCGCATCTTCCGGTCGTCGACGAACGCGGCGAAGAGAAGCCCGTTGTTGACCTTCGCCTGGCCGACGCCCCACGCCTTCATCGCGTTGACGGTGAATTCCTCGATCGAGGTGTTCTCGGGGAGGCGCCGGTCGATCCAGACGAGCATCTGGTTCGACGTGTCCTTCTCGAACTGCTCGAGCCGCGCGTTCAACTGTTCCGCGCGCCCGGCGTCGAGCACACCGGCGTTGTCGGTCACGTAGCGCGCCGGTTTCGGCGGAACGGCGGGGCCTGCCGCGCGCGCCGCCCCGTGCGTCCCGGCGACGAGCGCGGCGCAGAGAACGAGAAGAAGGAGGCGGCGCCGCCGGGACGCCGCCTCGGGTACCGTCAAAGAGACGCCCTACCGAGCCGGAGCCGGAGACGGGACCGAGGGCGCCGCCGGCGTTGCGCCGAAGTTGAAGTTGACCGCGGGAGGCCGCTCGGAGCCGGGAGTGCCGTGGAAGTACGGCTTCTCCTTGAACCCGAGCATGCGGCCGGTGATGTTTGTCGGGAACTTCATCAGCGTCGTGTTGTAGTCCTGGGCCACCTCGTTGAACCGCATCCGCTCGACGGCGATGCGGTTCTCCGTTCCCTCGAGCTGCGCCTGCAGGTCGCGGAAGTTCGCGTTCGCCTTGAGCTCGGGATATTTCTCGACCACGACGAGGAGGCGCGAGAGCGCCGAACCGAGGGCCGCCTGCGCCTGCTCGAATTTCGCGAGCTGCGCCGGGTCCGTAGGCGCCTGACCGGGGTTGACGTTCGCCTGGCCGACGGATGCCCGGGCGCGCGTCACTTCCTCGAGGGTCGACTTCTCGAACTGAGCGGCTCCCTGGACGGTCGCCACCAGGTTCGGTACGAGGTCGGCGCGCCGCTGGTACTGGTTCTCCACCTGCGCCCACTGCTTGTCGACTTCCTGCGACTTGGTGACGAGGCGGTTGTTCGTCCCCGCGACCGATATGCCGATGATCACGATGAGCAGCACGACGAGCGCGAGACAGCCGAGTCCGATCTTCCCCATGCGTCCTCCTCAAATATCGAAGCGGAGGGGGATTCTATCCCGCGTCGCCTCACCGTTGGCGAGAAGTCAGTTCATCTCGGCGTGTGGAACAACGTGATCGCTGTGCGCTCCGTGATTCGGTGAAAGGGACTTTCCGGTGGCTCCCCGGGATTGAGGAAATCGGGCAAGTCGTACACCCGCCCGGCATATTGCTGGTGCGTTCCCACGAGCTCGAGGTCCGAGAACAACCGGAAGGTGGAGCCGCCGCTCGGAAAGGCAAACTCGAACTCCGAGTCATGGGTGACGTCGTATGCCATCCGAAACACCGTCGTGGTGTTCGTCTCGTCCAGCGTAGGCAGGATGCACACCTTCCGAACGGCTTCGGTCGGACGGCCCGGCTCGTAGTGCAGGCGGAGCCGCGGGAGAACCGTCGGTGCGTAGATCAGAGACGTGTCCACGGCGATGTCGAGCTGCGGGATGGAGAAGGTCCCGCCCGCCTTCGGCGCCATCGTCACCGTGCACGAGGCTTCGGCCTTGCCGAGAAAGAAAGCGGAGAGGTAATCGAGCGTCCCGGTTCCGGCGAGAAAACCGGTGGACGCATCGAATTCGATGGGAATGTTTCTCACGGTCGAGACGTCAGATGTCGAATCCCACTGGACGCTGGCGACCTCCTCGCCATGCGCCCTGATCGACGAGTCGAAATCCAGCTCGAATCGCAGGCACCGGTGTTCCTTCGCGGGATCGGCGACTTCGGGGTGGCCGTCCCTTCTGAGCTCGATCGCCCAGCGCTCGATCTCCTCGACCTGCGCAGGATCCTTGTCCTGCACGCACCCCGTAAACGCCCTGTCGAAGCAGCCGGACTCCGCGGAAAGGATGACGTCCTTCGTATTTCCGAGCTCGCGGTCGAGCTCGGCGGCACAGCCCAGGACCTGAACGGTTCGAATGTACTGGCGCAACGCGGGAAGGCGAATCCGGAGCTTCACGCAGTCTCCGACAATCCCGAGAAGTCGCGGCACGACCGTGTCGACGTATTCGCCGCGCAGATAGTCGACGTAGGGACAGGCCCGGGCTGCCTGCGGCATCGCGCCGCTTCCCGCCGAGGCGGAGCCGAACGCGCCGCTGCGAAACGCAGGCAGGACGACCACCGCCACGCGCTGAGCGAGCTGGTCGACGTCCAGCGTCGGAAGACGCGCGGCTTGCCCATCGATGTCCGACTGCGTCCCGCGCCCGATGCCGAACCCGGTCAGATGGAAGACCGGGAGCTGTATCGCTCCTGCTACGGGCAGGGGCGGCTGGAGGAAGAACTCGGCGCCGTTGCCCTGGTAGCTGAAAGGAATGGCCTGGGCTCGTGTCACCGCGACGGCCGGCTCGATCGTGAGCGTCGCCGAATCGTGAAGCACGAGGCCTTCGGGCTCGATGTGGACTGCCGCCGCGAGCCCGCCCGAAAGAGGCAGGCTTCCGATCGACGAAACGGGCGTCAGCGTGATCTCGTGCTCGGAAGAGAGCGCGCCGGCGGGGAACTCCAGCGTGAATCGGCTTCCGTCCGCCCCGATCGTGGAGATCGTGCCGCCACTCGTCGGAATCGTCTCCGTGACCGCCCGGCTGGTATCGTGCACCGCCTGAACGAAAGCTCCGTCGCCGAGCGCGGAAGTGTCCGCCACGCTCGCGAGCTCGTTCGCCGGATTGAAGTAGTACGTCGTTCGGCCCGAAACCGTATCCGTGACCTTCAGCTGGTACTGGACGGTCGACAGCGCTCCGTAGAACACCCAGAAGCTCTTCGTCACGGCGCGTCCGTCGAGGACCTTGACGACGAGCTCGACGTTCGCCGCGTTGAAGAACCAGAAATAGCCGGTGTCGGCGGTCAACGCGACCGCCTGACCCACTCCCTTGTTGCCCGCGAAATCCCGCCAGCTCACTTCCGCGCGAAAGCGGCCGCCGTTCAGGCACAGGCTCGTCGCGGTCGGCGCACAGGAGGCGGAGGCCGAGGCCGTGTCGCCGTTTCGCTCGCCGCTCTGGGGATTGCGCACCCCCCCGGCGCGCGCGGACGGGAACGCCCCCGCGGCGGCGAAGGCGGAAGTGTCCGCCACGCTGCCGAGGTTTCCGGACGCGTTGGCGTACACCTTCGTCCTCCCGGTCACGGTGTCGGTCACGGTCATCGTGTATTCGACGTTCGAAAGCGCGCCGTAGAAGATCCAGTAGTTGTTGTTGATCCCGCGGCCATCGAGCGCCTTCACGACGAGCTCGACGTTCGTCGAGCTGAAGAACCAGAAGTACCCGGTGTCGCCGGTCAGCGAGACGGGATGGCCGGATCCCGTGTTGCCCTGGAAGTCCCGCCAGGTCACCTCGGCCGCAAAGCGGTTTCCGTTCAGGCAGAGGCGCGTCGCCGTGGGGGCGCAGGGCACCGCCGAGAGCCGCGCCGCGGCCAGGAAAAGACCGACCGCGACAAGACGCTGCATGGAGCACCTCTCTGTTGTTGGGGGGAAGCGCCGCAGAGTATGCGCTTATCGCGCGAGGAGCTCCAGGACGGTCGGTGGCAGGAACGCCCGGAGAGCGCCCGACCACCGGCCGGTCAGCGTGATTTGCGCCATGCCGCCTTGCTCAACGGGATTTCCACGTCCCCGCCGATCAGCCGCCCGAGCAGGGCTCCGAGCTGCGGCTGGTGCCCGACGAGGAGCGCGTCACCGCCCGTTTCGGCGAGCTCGTTGAGGATCTCCTCCGGCTCCGCGTCCGGCTCCAGCGCGCGCGACTCCGCGATCTCGGCCAACCCGAGCGCTCTCGCGGCCGCGCCGGCAGTCTGGCGCGCGCGGAGATAGGGAGACGAAACGACCCGGGCGATCGACGGCCGCAGGCGAGAGAGGCCGCGAGCGACCGCCTCCGCGCGCGCGAGTCCTTCTGCCGTGAGCGCGCGATCGGCGTCTCGTCCGCTCCTGGCTTCGTCCTCCGCGGCGGCATGCCGCAGTAGCCAGATGTCCATGCGCGGAGCTTATCCGCGGATTCCGGCTCACGTATGCTCTGCGGGTGCACCTCTCCCCCGGGGAGCAAGTCGGGCCCTACGAGATCGTCGCTCCGCTCGGGAAAGGCGGCATGGGCGAGGTTTACAGCGCGCGCGACGCGCGGCTGCGGCGCGAGGTCGCTCTCAAGCTCCTCTCCGCCGCGGACGCCAACGACGACGAGTCGCTGCGCCGCTTCCTGCGCGAGACGCACGTCGTGGCGTCGCTCAACCACCCCAACATCGTCGCGATCCACGACACCGGCACCCACCGCGGAGTCCCTTACGCGGTCACGGAGCTTCTGCGGGGCGAGACCCTCGCGGAACGGCTGCGCGGGGGCCCGATCGCCGAGAAACGCGCGACCGAGATCGCCTGCCAGGTCGCCGACGGCCTGGCCGCGGCCCACGCCCGCGGCGTCGTGCACCGCGACGTGAAACCGGACAACATCTTCCTGACCAACGACGGGCGCGCGAAGATCCTGGACTTCGGCATCGCGCGCATCGAAAAGCCGCGCACGGGCGCTTCGCTCCTCAACTGGGGAGACTCGCCGCACGGGAGCATGTCCGGCGGGACGAGTGGCAACGTGCTCGTCGGAACGGCGGGCTACATCTCGCCGGAGCAGATCCGCGGAAAGCGCGCCGATCCACGCAGTGACGTTTTCTCCCTCGGCGCGGTTTTCTTCGAGATGCTGACGGGACGCCAGACCTTCATGCGCGAGACGGCTGTGGACACGCTCGGCGCGGTCCTCCGCGACGACCCGCGAAAATTTCCGGAGGTCGAGAAGATCCCGGAAAAATTGCGCCCGTACGTGTTCCGCTGCCTCGAGAAGGACCCTGCCGACCGGTATCAATCCGCGGCCGACCTCACCTTCGACCTGCGCGCGCTGCAGGCGGAGCAGGTCCAGGACGCTGCGGCACGAACCCGTTTCCGCAGCGAACCACCCTGGAAGCGCCGCCGGACCCGCGTGCTCCTCCGAGCGGCGGCGGCGTTCGCGATCTTCGCATTTGGAATCGCGGCGGGATCGTGCTGGGAGAGGATGAAACGGCCGGCGTCGCCGGCCGGCCAGGTGACAGGAACCCGGTGACAGGTGTCAGCAGATTCGGCGAGACTTCAGACGTCTCCGGCAGCTGTCACCTGCCACCTGTCAGCTGACACCGCGCTTCCCATAGACGCGACCGGTTTCGGCTCGGGGATGGGGCTCGTGCAGCAGGACTCCTTGCAGGCGTCGTAGAGCGTCCGCCTCTGCACGGGCTCGTAGCCGGCGTCGGCGATCAGGCGGCGCATCTCCGGCTGCGTCATCCGGTTACGCGCGCCCGCGGCGTACACCACGTTCTCTTCGATCATGATCGAGCCGAGGTCGTCCGCCCCGAACGACAGGGAGACCTGTCCGATCTTCGGTCCCTGCGTCACCCAGGATCCCTGGACGTGCCGGATGTTGTCGAGGTAGAGCCGCGAAACGGCGAGCGTCTTCAGGTACTCGAACCCGCCGGCCTCGTCCACTTTGTCATCGAGCGCCGTGTTCTCCCGCTGGAAGGTCCACGGAATCCACGCCGTGAATCCGCCGGTGCGGTCCTGCAGCTGGCGCACGACCTCGAAGTGGGCGACGCGCTCCGCGTACGTCTCCCCCACCCCGAACATCATCGTTGCCGTGGTCCGCATCCCGAGCGCGTGGGCGGACTCGTGCACCTCGACCCATTTCTCCGTCGGAGCCTTCGTGAGAGACCAGATCCGCTTGCGCACGGAGTCTTCGAGGATCTCGGCGCCGCCGCCGGGAATCGACTGGAGTCCGGCGTCCCGGAGCCGCGCGATCACGTCGCGCATCGGCTGCTTCGTGATTTTCTGCAGGAAGTACACCTCTGGCGCCGACAGTGCGTGGAGGTGGATCGTGGGGAAGTTGCTGCGGATGAAGCGGAACATCTCCTCGTAGAAAGAGAAGGGCAGCTCCGCGTGCACTCCGCCCTGAAGGAGCACCCCCGTGCCCCCGAGGTCGATCGTCTCCTGGATCTTCTCGCCGATCTGGTCCCACGTGAGGACGTAGGCGTCCGGGTCCTTGCTCGAGGGGCGATAGAAGGCGCAGAACTGGCAGCGGTAGATGCAGACGTTCGTGTAGTTGATGTTGCGGTCCACGATGTAGGTCGCCACGCCCGGATCGTTGCGGCGCCTCCGCACGGCGTCCGCCGCGGCACCCAGCGCGAGGAGGTTTCCCTCTTCGAGCAGGGTGACGGCGTCGGCCGAGGACAGGCGGCAACCGGCAAGGGTCGCCTCGAGGATCTCCTCCCCGCGTCGATGGGTCATGGCCGGATTCTAGAGCGGGAATGAGGTTGTCGCGGCCCGAATGGTACGCTAACGTACGATCTCAATTCCTTCATCTCAATTCCTTCAACTCGGCATCTTCACACGGGCGTGCGGGGCGAGAGAACGCGAGGACCCGGACGTTTCGGAACCGGCAGCGGGGCGGGGCGACTCATCGTCGCTCCGAGCTCCCAGACGGCGCCCCGCGCCGCCGCGAAAAGAGCGCCATCGGACGGTCGCACCAGGACGGAGCTCACCGGGTCCGAGAGGCCAGCCGGGTCCACCGCCTCGAAGTGGACTCCCCCGTCACGGCTTCGAAACACGCCGGAGGCAGCGGCGATCAGGTCGCCGGTCGAAGGATCGACGGCAATGTCTTCGAGGCCGGGCGCTCCCTCGGCGGGAACCGGCGACCATGCGCCGCCGAAGTCCGCCCTGCGGAACAGCCCGGCACCGCGATACGCCAGCCCATAGGACGCGCCGGTGATCGTGTCGACCGCCAGCGCCTTCGGTTCGCAGAACTTCCCGAACTCGTCGCAGAAAGGGTCGGGACCGGAGCCCGACGTCCACGAGAACCCGCCGTCAGCGCTGCTGAGCCCTCCCACGTACACACGTCCCGGCCGCGCCGGGTCGAACGCGATGGGGGCGCTCGACCGGGCGAGGGTGAGACGCAGCGTCGCGCCCCCGTCCGTGGAGACGTAGATGCCGGCGTCGGCGGCGAGGACCAGGTGAGCCGAATCCGCCGGATCGACGGCGATGGCTCCGCCGCCGCAAACGGGCGGCCCGACCGGAATCCAGGTCGATCCCGCGTCCCTCGTCTTCTGAAGTGCGCCGCAGAGGTCTCCGGCCGGGAAGAAGAAGGCGTATTGAACGGACGGGTCCTTCGGATCCACCGCAAAAGCCCTGGAGAACGGCCTGTTGGAAAACTCCTCCCATTGGCCCGTGTCGGTTCTCCGGAATACGGGCCCTTCGAGACTCGGGATGGCTATGACACCCCCGGCTCGATCGAGGAGGAGGTTGAAGACAGCCTCGCCTGGGAATACTGCTGGCGTCCTCGCGAAAGCGCTCCCTCCGTCCGCACTTCTCCAGACGCCGTCACCCGCACCCGTGAGGACGACCGAGCCGCTCGCGTCGATGGCGACCGAAACGGCATATTCGGAGAGGACCTTCTGCCAGCCGGCGCCGCCCGAGCTTCGGAAGACTCCCTCGTCGCTCGCCGCTATGAGAACACCGCCCGCCGCCGCGAGTCTGAGACGGTTGCCCGGAGGTGAGAGACCCGCGGAGACCCATGAAGCGCCGGCGTCCCGGCTGACGTAGGTTCGGCTGGGGGTCACCGCGTACAGAGCGGTGGCGGCGCCGGCGGCCTCGGATGCGACGGCGAGCACGGTGTCCGTCACCGGCGCAAAGACAGGAGCCGTGTCGGTCCACGTCTTTCCGGAGTCGTTCGTCTTCATGACGGTCCCGAGCTCCGAGATCGCGTAGACGGCTCTTTCGGCCTTCGCGACCACGAGAAGGGGGGGCAACGAGAACGGGAAGGAGAACGCGATCGCCCAGGTTCTCCCCCCATCCTCCGACCGTTCGATGACTCCGACGTGCGTGAGGATGCCGCCGCCGAGATAGACGACGTCCGGTCGATCGGGATCGACCGTCAGCGAGGACGGAGAGGAAAGAGGCAGAGCGGAGAGAACCCACGAGTCCCCGCCGTCTGAGGACCGCGCCAGACTTCCGGCCGTCACCGCGTACAGGATCGAAGAGTCGGACTCCGCAATGGCAAGGAGGCTGACGGGTGTTTCGAGGCCGGACGGCTGCCACGAGCGGCCTCCGTCGAAGCTCCGATCGAGTCCGCGGGCCGACCCGGCCCAGGCGCGTTGGCCATCGTGCGGGTCGAACAGGAGTGCGGCCGGCGGGCCGGGCGGACCCGTGCCGGTCCACGTTCCGGCGGCGAAGAGAAGGGACGTCGCGAGCCGCAATCCCAGTCCGATCAAGAGGTCCTTTCACCGGATGGGTCCGGACACCTCAGTACCTGCTATACGGAGTTTCCGCATGGTCCGTCGGCATCATGGGTCGAGGCGCGCTCCCTCATTCGAGGCGGCCGAGACCGTGAGAGACGAACTCGAGCGGCCGCGCATTCGGGATGAGCGAGAGCTCCGCGGCGAGCCGGTAGAAGAGCTCGAGCCCTCCGAAATCCGCGCGGTCCAGGTCGAAGTGAAGGCTGTGCCGCAGGTAATCTTCCACGACGGCTGCCGAGAGCCCGGTCTCGCGCGACTCCTCCCGGACGAGATCGTCGAAATGCTCTTTCGCCGCCTCGCGGGAGGCGAGCACGATGCGCTCCGCGGCACCCGGGTCCGCGCCTTCGCGGACCGCCCAAAAGGCAAAGAGGAATGAGCGACCGGTAAAAGCGCGCCACTCGGCCGCCAGGTCGAGGACCACAGCGCCGTTCAGCCGCGTCTTGAGAGCCGGGTCACCGATCACGAGCCGCGCATCCGCCTCCTCGCCCGCCCCCTCCTCGAACGCCGCCTTCACCCCGTAGCGGCGCTCCAGGAGGATCCGTGTGAGCGCCGCGGAAGTGCGTGACGCTGGATCGAGGGAGACCGTGCGGATCTTTTCCCGCGAGACCTTCGAGACGAGGAGGACGGAGCGCACCTCGGAAGACGCCGCGATCCCGAGGCCGGGGATCACCTTCAGGCCCGGGATCCGCTGGTACTCGATCGAGGGGATGAGCCCGACCTCCACTTCGCCGCGGGCCAGCTTCTCCGCGCAGACCGACGGCAGATCGCGGGAGACCTCGACGCCCGGAGGAGGCTCGCGAAGCAGGCCCCAGGTGAGAGGCCGCGCGTTCAGGAAGTCGACGACGGAGAAACGAAGCAAAACGTCGCCGGCTCTACCCCTGGCTCATCATCGACAGGAACTCTCCGTTGCTCTTCGTCTTGTCGAGCTTCTCCGTCAGGAGCTCCATCGCCTCGACCGTCGAGAGCGGGTTCAGGACCTTCCGCAGGACCCAGACGCGGTTCAGCTCCGCCTTGTCCATCAGCAGCTCTTCCTTGCGCGTGCCTGACTTGTTGATGTCGATCGCCGGGAAGACGCGCTTGTCGACGAGCTTGCGGTCGAGGTGGACTTCCATGTTGCCCGTGCCCTTGAACTCTTCGAAGATCACGTCGTCCATGCGCGAGCCCGTGTCGATGAGCGCCGTCGCCATGATGGTCAGCGAGCCGCCCTCCTCGACGTTGCGCGCCGCCCCGAAGAAGCGCTTGGGGCGCTGGAGCGCATTCGAGTCGACACCACCCGACAGCACCTTCCCCGACGGAGGAACGATCGCGTTGTAGGCGCGCGCGAGTCGGGTGATCGAGTCGAGCAGGATGACCACGTCGCGCTTGTGCTCGACCAGCCGTTTCGCCTTCTCGATCACCATCTCGGCGACCTGGACGTGGCGCGCCGCCGGCTCGTCGAAGGTCGAGGAGATGACCTCGCCCTTGACGGACCGCTGCATGTCCGTGACCTCTTCGGGCCGTTCGTCGATGAGCAGGACGATGAGCGTCACCTCGGGGTGGTTCGTGGAGACGGAGTTCGCGAGCGACTGGAGCACCATCGTCTTGCCGGTGCGCGGCGCCGCGACGATCAGCCCGCGCTGCCCCTTTCCGATCGGCGCGACGAGATCGAGGACTCGGGACGTCATGTTCCCGGCGACCTCGAGCTTGATGCGGTCCTGGGGGTAGAGCGGCGTGAGGTTGTCGAAGAAAATCTTTTCCCGCGCAATGTCGGGGTGCTCGAAGTTGACCGCCTCGACCTTGATGAGCGCGAAATAGCGTTCCCCCTCCTTGGGCGGGCGGATCTGGCCCGACACCGTGTCGCCCGTGCGGAGGTCGAACTTCCGGATCTGCGACGGCGACACGTAGATGTCGTCGGGGCCCGGCAGGTAGTTGTACTCGGGCGCGCGGAGGAAGCCGAACCCGTCCGGAAGGCATTCGAGGACGCCCTCCGAGAAGATCAGCCCCTTCTTCTCCGTCTGCGCCTGCAGGATCTTGAAGATCAGGTCCTGCTTGCGCATCCCGGTGGCGTTCTCGACGTCCAGGTCTTTCGCGATCTTCAGGAGCTGCGGGATCTTGATCTCGTGCAGCGCGCGGATGTCGAGCGTGTCGCCATGCTCGACGGCGAGCGCTTCCTGTTCCTGCTCCTCGGCGGTCGTGTCCGGGAGCCCCTCCGGCGGGGGAGGCGGGTCCAGCGTCTGCACGTCCGAACCGTTCGTCCCTTTTCGTCTAGCCATGTGCCATCTCCTCGCCTCTCGCGATTGCCCGGCGGATCTCCCGCCGCAGTTCGTCCACTCCTTCGCCTGTCTTCGCGGATACGGGCCACGCGGCTCCGTGTTCCGCCTCGATCGCCCGCCGCGCGCGGGCGCGCTCGGACGATCCCAGCCGATCCCACTTCGTCGCCACCGCGACGGAGGGGATCCCGACGTTCTCCAGGTAATCCCGGATCTCTCTGTCCGCCGCCGAGTCGGCGACCCGCGAGTCGATCAAACGCAGTACCAGCATCACGCGCCCGCTCGCAAAGAGCTCGTCGGCGAGGCGTGCCCAGTTTTCACGCTCCTCCTTCGAGCGCCGGGCGAAACCGGCGCCGGGAAGATCCGCGAAATGATGTCCATCCTGAGCTTCATAAAAGTAAATCCCGCGGGTTTTTCCGGGAGTTTTTCCGACTCGAGCGGCCTGGCTGCCGAGGAGCCGGTTCAACAGGCTGGATTTGCCGACGTTCGACCTGCCCACGACGGCGACCACGGGGACTCCGTCCGTGGGAAAGTCTTGCGACCGGTGAACCGCGGCGACGAGGACGCCCCGGTTCTGGTTCCTTTTCAAGCGGTCCGGCCGCGACTCAATGCGCGACCGTGCCTCCTTCGGCGGGCTTGGTGTCCGGCGGCGCGAGCGTGGCGGCCGTCGTGGGCACCCCTTCGAGCGCGACCTTGATCACCTCGTCCATGTTGGAAACGAGATGGAATTCCATTTCACTCCGGATCTCTTCCGGCAGGTCGTCCAGGTCCTTGTCGTTCTCCGTGCACAGGATGATCGTGCGGATTCCCGCGCGATACGCGGCGAGGACCTTGTCCTTGATGCCGCCGACGGGCAGGACCTTGCCCCGCAGCGTGATCTCCCCCGTCATGGCGACGTCCTTCAGGACCGGGATCTTCGTGACCGCCGAGAAGAGCGACACCGCCATGGTGATGCCCGCGGAGGGGCCGTCCTTGGGGATCGCCCCCTCGGGCACGTGGATGTGGATGTCGAACTTCTCGTGGAAGTTGGGGTCCGCGTCGTACATCTCGGCGCGGCTGCGCACGTAGGAGACGCCCGCCCGAGCCGACTCCTGCATGACGTCGCCGAGCGAGCCCGTGAGCGTCAGGTTGCCCTTCCCCTTCAGGAGGCTCGTCTCGATCGAGAGGATCTCGCCGCCTGCCTCCGTCCAGGCGAGGCCCGTCGCGACGCCGACTTCGGACGTCTCGCCCTTGCGGCGGTTGCGGAACTTCGCCTTGCCGAGGAACTCGCGGAGGTTCTCCGGCGTCACCCGCAGCGGCGTCTCCGCCTTTTTCTGCACGATGCGCCGCGCGACCTTCCGGCAGACGCTTCCGATCTCGCGCTCGAGGTTGCGCACGCCGGCTTCCCGCGTGTGGGCCGTGATGATCGCGAGGATCGTGTCGTCGGCGATCTCGATCTGCTCGACCTTGAGGCCGTTCGCCTCGATCTGCTTGGGAACGAGGAACTGCCGCGCGATCGCGAGCTTCTCGTTGGGCGTGTAGCCGGAGAGGGGGATGATCTCCATCCGGTCCTTGAGTGCCGGCGGGATCGGGTCCGCGACGTTCGCCGTCGCAATGAACATCACCTTCGACAGGTCGTACTCGACGTCGAGATAGTGGTCGACGAAGGTGCCGTTCTGCTCGGGGTCGAGGACCTCGAGGAGGGCGGACGCCGGGTCGCCCCGGAAATCGGACGACATCTTGTCGACCTCGTCCAGGAGGAACACGGGGTTGACCGTGCCGGCCTTCTTCATCATCTGGATGATCTGGCCGGGGAACGCCCCGATGTACGTGCGCCGGTGGCCGCGGATCTCCGCCTCGTCCCGTACGCCGCCGAGCGACAGCCGGACGAACTTGCGGTTCAGGGAGCGGGCGATCGACTTCGCGAGCGAGGTCTTTCCGACGCCCGGAGGCCCGACGAAGCAGATGATCGACCCCTTCGTCTTCTGGACGAGCTGCCGGACCGCGAGGAACTCGAGGATCCGTTCCTTGACCTTTTCGAGGCCGAAGTGGTCCTCGTTCAGGATCTTCTCGGCGCGCGTGATGTCCTTCGACTCGCGCGACGCCTTCTTCCAGGGAACCCCGACCAGCCACTCGATGTAGTTGCGCGACACCGTGGCTTCCGCCGAGACGGGAGGCATCGCCTCGAGCCGCCGCAGCTCCGTCTCGGCCTTCTCGCGGACGTCCTTCGGCATGCCAGCGGTCGCGACCTTCTTCTTCAGGTCGTCGACCTCGTCGGTGCGGTCGTCCTTTCTCCCGAGCTCCTGGTGGATCGCCTTGATCTTCTCGTTGAGGTAGTACTCCTTCTGCGCCTTCTCCATCTGCTTCTTGACCTTGTTGTTGATCCGGCGGTCGATGTTGACCTTCTCGACCTCGATCTCCAGCAGGTCCTGCAGCTTCTGCAGCCGCTCGTAGACGGACTCGGCCTCGAGGAGCGTCTGCTTCTCCGCCGTCGAAACGGCGAGGTGCGCGGAAAGGGTGTCGGCGAACCGGTCCGGGTCGTCGATCTTCAAAGACGCCGCGATCCCCTCGAACGCGAGGTGATGCGAGAGCTTGGCGTACTGCTCGAAGAGGCCGAGCACCTTGCCCATGTACTCCTTGAGCTCGGAAGCGTCGGCGGCCCGCTCCGGAAGCGGCTCGACTACGACGCCGAAGTAATCCCGGAGCTCCTCGAAGGAGCGGATCCGGCCGCGCCGGACACCCTCGACCATCACCTTGATGTGCCCGTTGGGCAGCTTGAGCGACTGGGCGACCGTCGCCACGACGCCGACGGAGTAGATGTCCCTCGGCGAGGGCTCATCGAGCTGCGGGTTCTTCTGAGCGGCCAGGAAGAGCCGCTTCGAAGGGGTCGCGAGAGCGGCCTCGAGAGCGTGGATCGAGGACTCCCGGCCCACCACGAAGGGGGCCATCATGTGCGGAAACACCACCATGTCCCGAAGGGGGACGAGCGGGAGGGTTTCCTGGAGCCGGCTCGGGTTGTCAGGTCTCATGAAATGGAGGTCCTTTTCGGACCCGCGGGGACCGGGGGCTCAACGCCTCCGGGCCGCAGGCACGAGGAAAAGGTGCAGGATCGATGCCCCCTTAGCCCGCCTTACGGAGGATCGTGATGGGGTTGGTCCGATGCTTGACCACGTCGCGGGTGATGACGCACTCCTCGATGTCGTCGTCGGACGGGATCTGGTACATGACGTCGAGCATCAGGTCTTCGATGATGATCTTCAGCCCGCGGGCGCCCACGTTGCGGGCGAGCGCCTCCTCCGCGATCGCCTCGATGGCGTCGTCGGAGAAGCGAAGCTGGACGTTCTCGAACTCGAGCATCGTCTGGTACTGCTTGACCAGCGAGTTCTTGGGCTCCTTGAGGATTTCCACCAGGGCCGCCTGATCGAGCTCGGAGAGGGTCGCCACCACGGGCAGGCGCCCGACGAACTCGGGGATCATCCCGAACTTGATCAGGTCCTCCGGGTGCACCTTCTCGAGGAGGGCGCTCGAGCGCTTCTCCTTCTTGGAGGTGATCTTGGCGCCAAAGCCCATGGTCTTCTCGGTCATGCGCCGGCTGATGATCTCTTCGAGCCCGACGAACGCCCCGCCGCAGAGAAAGAGGATGTTCGTCGTGTCGATCTGGATGAACTCCTGATGAGGGTGCTTGCGGCCGCCCTGGGGCGGAACGTTGGCGATCGTCCCCTCGAGGATCTTCAGTAGCGCCTGTTGCACGCCTTCGCCCGACACGTCCCGGGTGATCGACGGGTTCTCTCCCTTGCGGGCGATCTTGTCGACTTCGTCGATGTAGACGATGCCGCGCTCGGTCTTTTCCTTGTCGTTGCCTGCCGCCTGGTAGAGCTTCAGGATGATGTTCTCGACGTCCTCGCCGACGTAGCCGGCCTCCGTCAGGGTCGTCGCGTCGACGATTGTGAAGGGAACGGACAGGAGCTTGGCCAGCGTCTGGGCAAGCAGGGTCTTGCCGGTGCCCGTCGGCCCGATGAGCAGAATATTGGATTTCTGGAGCTCGACGTCGAGCTTCCGGTTCTTCTCGAGGTAGTCGATCCGCTTGTAGTGGTTGTAAACGGCCACGGCGAGCTTCTTCTTCGCCTGGTCCTGCCCGATCACGTACCCGTCGAGGAACTCTTTGATCTCCTTGGGCTTCGGGAGCTTGGCTTCCGGCGCCTGGGTCTCCAGGACGCGATCCTCGGCGATGATGTCGAGGCAGATGTCGACGCACTCGTCGCAGATGTAGACGGTCGGACCGGCGATCAATTTTTTGAC